>JAOZLS010000239.1 GCA_029934705.1 Bacteroidales bacterium
CAAGTAAATATATGAGACTACTCCGAAAAGGGGTATAATGACTTCTCGGAGTGGACTCATATATGTATCTCTAATTATCGCTTAGGGTATAAAAATGGAGAAGAAAGTTTTTACGAAGGTAATAATCTGTCTGAAAGAAGAATTTTTGTAAACGGAATTAAAAAAAAAGAATATTATTTCGATGAAAAAGGTGATACAATTGATGTTATAAACTATAGCTATGAGCCTAATTATAAAAATTGGGAAATAGAGCGGTTTATTAATAAAAAAAAGAATTTGATTATCCTTTTAAAGGTAAAATAACAGTGTTGACTGAGAAAGGCGTATATGCTAATTATCCAATGGTATATTGGAATACATTATTAGGAGGTTACCAAAGTTGTAACATTGTATGTAGTTCTATCCGAGGAGTATATTTAATATCTACAATTTATAATGATTACCTCTTTTTTAATATCGGTAGTGGATTTGTCTTCTTCGAAAAATATGAATTAAAATAAGATGTGAAAAAGCTTGTTTATTATTGAGATACTAAACGTGAAATTTCCGGGTATTCCAAAAACCGGTCATACGGCTGTATATAGTATTTGCAAAATGCGGAAAACCTATCTGTCTTATTTACTATTAATTAACAAAGCCATCAGACCGATTTCTATACAAATTTTGTCTTTTCGGAGTGGTCTCAAGCATACTATACTAAATTACGTAAATAATTACGAAATTATTTTACTATAATTTAGATATGCCGACTGACTTTTAACATGATTTCAGTTTTCCTGAAATCATAATTTTAAAAGCAGAACAGTATAACAGTTAATTATAGCCAAGATGCTAAAATTTTATATACAATTTCGTCGTTTACTGTAGTTTTTATAACTTCTGCGTTAACATTTTTTCTGCTAGTAAGTTCAAAAGCTCTTTCAATCCAACCTGCAATTCGGTGCAACATTAATTCATCTACTTCATCAAATTTATATATTATTAGTGTTGCAGAATTATCATTTAGTACTTCAAATTTTATTTTTGAAGGTTTATAGTACGAACCAAAAACGTTTGCTGTACGACTAATTAAAAAGTTTGGTGTGGCAATACGTATAAATACTTTATAAACTCCCGATAATGATTTTGTAGCACTATACCTACCAACTTCTCGGGCTGCATCATAAGAATTATTGTAAAATAGTTCAGCTAAAATTCTAGTAGGGGTTATTGTTGACTCATTTATTGGATACCAGGCTGAGGCTGTAATAGGATTTTTAATTATATCTGCAGATTCTTTAGGAAGCTTTTCTAGCCATTCATAATACCTGTCAGGGAATTTATCTTTTATAAATTCGATAGTCGGTTTTACTGCTGTTCCTTTAATTTCCATTGGTTTGTTTCTGATTAATTATTTAAAGCTTCTGCTCCTGCTGTTATTTCAAGTATTTCGCTTGTTATGGATGCTTGTCTGGCTTTATTGTAACTTAATGTTAAATCCTTTATTAATTCCGATGCGTTATCTGTTGCTTTGTGCATTGCTGTCATTCTTGCTCCTTGCTCTGCGGCATTAGAATCAAGAATTGCTGCAAAAAGATTAACTTTAATAGACTCTGGCATTAAATTTTCTAAAATATAATTTAAGTCTGGCTCAAAAATATAATCACCTGTACCGTTTTGCTCTGTTTCATCTGCTGTTACTGGTAAAATAGTTTCGTGAGTAATTATTTGTACCGAAGCATTTTTAAATCTGTTGTAGATTATATCTATTTTATCGTATTTTTTATCAGCAAACATTTTCATTAAATCTTCGGCAATTACAGCTACCTTTTCGTAGGTTAAATCATCGTAAATTTCATCAAAAGAACCATTCATCTCAAATGATTTGCCTTTTAAAACATCGCCTGCTTTTTTACCAATTGTGTATAAATCAACATTGTTATTATCAAATAGGTTTTGATATTTACTTTTTATTACTTCAATTACTTTTTTTGAAACATTTGCATTGAAAGCTCCGCATAAACCTCTGTTCGAGCTAACTAATAAAATTAAAACCTTTTCTTCTTTTCTTTTTTCGGAATACATATTGTCAATATCTCCTTCGGAAACATCGCTTACATGACTTAATATTTCATGCATTTTTTTTGCGTAAGGTCGCAGTTGTAAAATGGCATTTTGTGCTTTACGAAGCTTTGCTGCCGAAACCATTTTCATGGCATTAGTTATTTGTCTTGTCGATTTAACAGATACTATGCGTGTTCGTATTTCTTTTAAATTAGCCATTACAACTTATTGTATTTCAGTTATATTATTATATTTTATTATTTTATGACTTTAGTTTAAAATGTCGTTGGTCAATATAAATTGCCTAAGTGAGGTGTTTTTACCTCGCTTCTTGTTAAAGTTTCAGGTGAAAACACCGGAAATAGGCAAAATAACATCGCCATTTTAAACTAAAGCCTATTTTATTAAGGAACTAATTAATGAAACATATTCATTTTTAGCATCTTCCTTATTTTTTCCTTTTACCGATGCCCATGCATCATATTTTGCTGCTCCTTTAAAATCAAAGCCTCCTGGCTTTTCTCCTGTAACATCACCTTCTATAGCTTGTTTGTATAAAGAGTAAATCTTTAATAGAGTGTCGTTTGAAGGACGCTCGCTAAGTTTTTTTGATTCAAGAATTGCTTGTTCAAATGTTAAATTTTCCATAATGTTGAGAATAAAAAACTTCTAGGATAAAAAATATCCTAGAAGTTAATGATTATTGTTTATAACCTGCTGCAATACTTAATGCTGTTTCTTTTAAAACAGATTTTACTTCGTCTGTTAGTTTTCCTTCAGATAAAGTTTTTAAAATATTGGCATGCTTTATTTTGATAAAGTCAAGGTATTCAACTTCAAACTCTTTTATTCTTTCTGCGGGAACGTCTTTTAACAAGTCGTTTGTTCCTGCGTATATAATTGCAATTTGCTCTTCTACTTTAAATGGAAGAAATTGTTTTTGCTTTAGAATTTCAACATTCTTTCGTCCTTTATTTAGTATTCCTAGAGTAATAGGGTCAAGGTCTGAACCAAATTTTGAGAATGCTTCAAGCTCACGGTATTGTGCCTGGTCAAGTTTAAGCGTTCCTGCAACTTTTTTCATTGATTTAATTTGGGCATTTCCTCCAACTCTCGATACTGAGATTCCAACATTAATTGCTGGTCTAATACCTGCGTTAAATAAATCTGATTCTAAGAATATTTGCCCGTCGGTAATAGAAATTACGTTTGTAGGAATATATGCTGAAACGTCTCCTTCTTGAGTCTCAATAATTGGTAGTGCTGTTAATGAACCTCCTCCTTTTAGTATATGTCTAATAGAATCTGGTACATCGTTCATGTCTTTAACGATAGTGTCGTTATTTATTATTTTAGCTGCACGCTCTAATAATCTTGAGTGTAAGTAAAATACATCGCCTGGGTATGCTTCACGTCCTGGAGGTCTTCTAAGTAATAGTGAAACTTCACGGTATGATACTGCTTGTTTTGATAAGTCATCATAAACAATAAGTGCATGTCGTCCAGTATCTCGAAAAAATTCTCCAATTACAGCTCCTGCATAAGGTGCATAAAATTGAAGTGCTGCTGGATCTGCTGCTGTTGCTGCTACAATTACAGTGTAAGGCATTGCTCCGTTTTCTTCAAGTATTTTAGCTATGTTTGCAACTGTTGAGCCTTTTTGCCCAATTGCTACATATATACAATATACAGGTTCGCCTTTTTCGTAAAATTCTTTCTGATTAATTATTGTATCAATTGCTATTGCAGTTTTTCCTGTTTGTCTGTCGCCTATAATAAGTTCACGCTGACCTCTTCCAATAGGAATCATTGCATCAACTGCTTTTAGTCCTGTTTGTAAAGGTTCTGTTACAGGTTGTCTATATATTACTCCTGGAGCTTTTCTTTCAAGTGGCATTTCATAGAGTTCTCCTTCTAAAGGTCCTTTTCCGTCAATTACTTCTCCAAGAGTGTTAACAACTCGTCCAAGCATTGGCTCGCCAACTTTTAGTGATGCAATTTTATTTAATCTTTTAACAACATCGCCTTCTTTTATACCAACCGATGAGCCTAAAATTACTACACCAACGTTGTCTTCTTCAAGGTTAAGAGCAATTGCTTTTACTCCATTTTGGAATTCAACCATTTCGTTGGCTTGAACTCCTCCAAGACCATATATACGTGCAATACCATCTCCTACTTCTATTACTGTTCCAACTTCCTCAAATTCTGACTCAGTACTTATTCCTGTGAGTTGTTTTTTTAGTATTTCGGAAACTTCTGCGGGATTTATGCCTGCCATAATTTACTTATTTATGTGTTCGTTAAGTGTTCTAGTTATTCTGTAATAATTCTCGTTTTACTTTTTCGAGTTTATGCTTTATGCTAGCATCATATTGTTTGTCGTCTATTCTTATAACAAATCCACCAATAATATCTGCATCAGTAGTTTCTGAAAGCTCTACTTGTGTTTTTAAAATTTGACCAACTACAGTTTTTACTTTGTTTTTTAGTGTGTCGCCAATTTCAACAGCTGTGCTAATATTTACAGATGTAATATTATTATAATCACGATATATTTTAATATAATTTCTAGCTATACTTTTCAAATATATTTCTCTTTTGTTTTTTGTAAGAAGCTCAAGAAATGTAATTGTAAGTGGGTTTACCTTATTTAAAAAGACTTCTTTTAACACTTTATTTTTAGTTGAAGTGTTAATGGATGGATTATCCAAGAAAAGTTTAAAGTCTGGTAAATCAACAATAGTTCCAGCAAACTCCATGTCTTGATAAATCTTATCAGCTACTCCTTGTTCAACAGCTGCTTGTAGAAGAGCTTTTGCATATCTTACAGTTATTCTGTTAATATTCATAAGAGAGATAATTAATTCAAATTAATGTTACTTATTAAAGAATCCGCATAATCTTTTTGCTTAGAATCGCTATTAAGATTCTTTTTAATTATTTTTTCAGCTATATCAATTGATAATAAAACTACTTTTTCTTTAATTTCACTTATTGCAGCAAGTTTTTCGCCTTCAATTTGTGCTTTAGCGTTTGTAATTATTTTATCAGCCTCTTGTGTAGCTTCATTTTTAGCGTCAGCAACAATTTTATCTTTAATTTCACGTGCTTCTTTTAAAAGATTTTCTCTTTCAACTTTTGCTTCTTGCAAAATTACTTTGTTGTCGGCGTGTAGCCTAGCCATTTCGTCTTTAGCTTTTTCGGCTGATTTTAATGCTTCATCAATAGAGTCTTCTCTTGCTTTTAGAGAACCTAAAATAGGTTTCCAAGCAAACTTTTTTAAAATTATAAGAAGCGAGATGAATGAAACTAACATCCAAAATACTAAACCAAAATCAGGAGTTACTAAACCCATTTTATATGTTTTTTGTATTTAAAAAATCAAAAATATTGGAGCAAATAAAATTATTATTTGCTCCTTTTTATCTTATTTGCTATAATATTATAAGCAAGTTGATTACAATTGCGAAAAATGCAACACCTTCTACAAGTGCAGCTGCAACAATCATGTTAGATCTAATATCTCCAGAAGATTTAGGCTGACGTGCAATTGCCGACATAGCGTTTCCACCAATTTGACCTATACCAATACCTGCTCCAATAACTGCGATACCTGCACCAATACCTGCTCCCATTGCTGCGTAATCTGTTACTCCTGCAATAGCTTCTAATAATACTAATAATAAAGTTTCCATGTTAATGATAATATATTTGGTTAAAAAAACGTAAAAATTCTATTTAATGATGTTCTTCGGTAGCCATTCCAAAATATAAAGCCGATAGTAGTGTAAATACATAAGCTTGAATAAATGCTACTAAAAGTTCTAATAATGTTAAAAATATTGTAAATGGTATTGAAAGTGCTGTTATTCCATAACCTGCACCAATGTTCATGTTACCAAAAATAAATATAAGACTGAAAAAACCTAATGCAACAATATGTCCTGCAAGTATGTTTGCAAACAGACGAATCATTAACACAAATGGTTTTATAAATACTCCTAAAAGCTCAACAATCCACATAATTGAAATGTTTAACCACCACGGTATGCCTGGTCCCCAAATAATGTGACGCCAGTAATTTTTATTACCGTTTAATGTTGTAATTACAAATGTAAATATAGCTAATGTAAATGTTATTGCAATGTTTCCTGTTAAATTTGCTCCTCCTGGGAAAATAGGTATAAGCCCAAATAAGTTATTTAGAAATATAAAAAAGAATATTGTTAACAGGTAAGGTGTAAATTTTTGATACTTCTTTTCTCCTATTGATTCCTTTGCTATGTCGTCTCTAATAAAAATAATAAGTGGCTCTATAGCTGATTGAATCCCTTTTGGTGCTTTCCCCTCTCTTGTCCTGTATGCTTTTGCAACTGCTAACATTAACCACATAATAAAGGCTACACTCATAAATAGCGAAAGTGTATTTTTTGTTATAGAAATATCATAAGGTCTAACTTCTTGTTCACCCTGTAGTTCTACAATTTTATCTTTGTATGGGTTTTTGTTTCCTTTTGCTATATGAAAACCTTTATAGGCATGCTCGCCA
>JAOZLS010000240.1 GCA_029934705.1 Bacteroidales bacterium
TATGGAATCTTCAAATATTAAATCTTGATAATAATAATATAAGAAAACTACCTCTTCATATATTAAAGTTAAGTAAACTTCAAATATTAAATGTAAGAAAAAACCCTGCATTAAATGTAGAAAAACATAATTTCCAAAGATTACTTCCTAATGCTAGAATTCGATTTTAGAGAAGGGAGTTTTCAATAAAATTGTTGGTATTTAACGTCTTGTTTTGCATAATCTTCGAAACAGAAAAATATTTATCACAAACTTATTGGTTTAAAGCAATATAAAAAAAATATGTCGTGGTATCTGATTTTAGTTCAGTATCTTTGTCTTTTATTTATAACTATTATTCTGCAATTCGAGAACACATTGATGCTAAATCAAGTTTAGCAAGACGAAATAATGTGTAATGACCAAACGTTAAAATATACCAGTTATGAGTCAAAACACCCAATATATTCGTTATCTTTTTCCTTGGGCGAAAACTATCGTTTCCGAGTTTCACTTTAAATTGTAAAAGAAATATTTAGGCAATTTCGATATTAGATTGGTATTATTTCCGAAAAGTCATACGATGAATAATTTGCAAAATTACAGGAATTATTCATCCTGTTAATCAGGCTGTTAAAGATTCATCGTATGACTTAATTTAGCTATTTTTACTTTTCGGAGTGGACTCAAATATTTCATATTTCCTGATAATCTTCATATAAAGTAAATATATTCAAAATGTTTTTTTTCAACATAAAAAAAAGGTAGCAAATAATTAAATTTGCTACCTTTTTTATGTTGAAAATTTAATTTATTTCTTTTTTTCTTGTAAAGCTTCAAAATTAAACCCGATTGTAAACCTTAAAGTATTAGCTAAAGGGTTTTGTCGTCCTGCAGTTGGAACTAAATATGCAAAATCTAAGCTTAAAACATTAAGTTTCATTCCAACACCTAATGCGAAGTATTTACGATTACCTTTTGTTCTATGCTCATCAAAATATCCTGCTCTTATAGCAAATTGTTTTGCATACCAATATTCTAAACCTACAGAATACATTAACTCGTGCATTTCCTCAGGGAAACCGTCAGGTGCATCGTAAAACGATTGAAATGCTCCAGTAATTGGTGAAACATTTGGGTCCAATCCATCAACAATTACAGTTCCAGTCGAGTCATATTCTGGAGGTGTAGGAACTAATAATTTATTTATATCTGCAGTTACTGTTATTGAATTATAATCGTCTAATTCGATGGTGTAAGCAGCTCCAATTCTTAAATTTGCAGGTAAAAACTCACGATAAGTATCATCGCTATAAGATATTTGAGAACCTAAATTAGATATGTTAAAACCTAAAGATAAATTACCTTCTTTGTCTTCCATCTTTATTTTTTTTGTCCAAAAAGCCGAAATATCTGCACCAACAGCATTACCTGGGTGAGTTGGTTCAGAACCTTGAGGTGCAATACCTCCTGTTAAATTAGAGTGAATATACCTAAAAGCTATACCTCCCGATAAGTTTTTGTGTAATTTAAGAGCATAGGCTAAATCCAAAGAAAATTCATTTGGATTAAAGTCTCTTATAAATTGCCCAGATACATCGGTAAAAGCTATTTCTCCTAGAGAAAAATACATTAATGAAAAACCTAAAACTTGGTTATCATCAATACGGTATGCTCCTGATATATTAGAGAAATTTATATCGTTAACCAACTGCCTAAGCCATGGAATATACGATACATTTAATGAAAAATCTTCTTCAATAAATGCATATTTAGCTGGATTCCAATGTATTGAATTTGCATCGGGTGAAGTTGCAACTCCTGCGTCTCCCATTGCTCCTGCTCGAGCATCTGGGGCTATTACTAAGAAAGGAACTCCTGTTGTTATCGCATTTAACTCTTGCCCTAGTTGGGTTACTTGTGCAAAAGATTGTGCCGACATCAATAATAAAATTACCATTGATAAAAAAACATTCTTTGTCATATAATTATTTTTTGGATTTATGTCCTAAACGCTTCTATTAAACAAATATTTCATTTTTTAAGAAACTTTAACAATTAACCTAAACTATTTATGAAAAGTTTAGGTTTTTCTGATTTAATTCTCTAAAATTTTATAATAAGAAGCCTACAAAGGTAAAAAAAAAGGAGTTTTATGAAAACTTTTTCATAAAACTCCTTGTAAATTTAAAGCTGTATAATTTAAACTAATTCTTTTACTAAATCAGCGGCTTCTTGTAAAGTTATAGCTGAATGAACTTTTAGTCCTGATCCATCAATAAGTTCTTTACCTTCTACTGCATTTGTTCCTTGCAATCTTACAATTACTGGAATTTTTATGTCTCCAATTGATTTGTATGCGTCAACAACACCTTGTGCAACTCTATCGCATCTAACAATTCCTCCAAAAATATTAAGTAAAATTGCTTTTATACCTGGTTCTTGTAAAATAAGTCTGAAACCGGCTTCAACTGTTTCTGCATTTGCTGTACCTCCAACATCAAGGAAGTTAGCAGGAGATCCACCACTTTGCTTAATAATATCCATTGTAGCCATTGCAAGTCCTGCTCCATTAACCATACAACCGACGTTTCCGTCAAGTTTAATAAAGTTAAGGTTATATTTTTGAGCTTCAACTTCAGCTGCATCTTCTTCAGCAAAATCTCTCATTGCTTCTAAATCTTTTTGGCGATAAAGAGCATTATCATCAAGATTTACTTTAGAGTCAACTGCTAATATTTTATTATCAGAAGTTTTTAATACTGGATTAATTTCAAACATTGAAGCATCTATACTAACATAAGCAGTATATAAAGCAGAAACAAATTTTGTCATTTCTTTAAATGCTAAACCACTTAAACCTAAATCGAAAGCAATTTTACGAGCTTGAAAAGGTAATAATCCAACTTTAGGATCTACTTCTTCTTTAAATATCAAGTGTGGAGTTTTGTCAGCAACTGTTTCAATATCCATTCCACCTTCGGTTGAATACATAATAATATTACGCCCTGTTGCACGATTTAAAAGAACGCTCATATAATATTCTGAGGTTTCTGTTTCGCCTGGGTAATATACATCCTGTGCTACAAGAACTTTACGTACTTTTTTTCCTTCAGGACCAGTTTGATGTGTAATTAGCTGCATACCAAGCATTTTGTCGGTAATTGCTTTTACTTCATCTAAGTTTTTGGCTAGTTTAACTCCGCCTCCTTTGCCTCTTCCTCCCGCATGTATTTGAGCTTTTACAACCCACCAGCTAGTACCTGTTTGTTCTGTAAGTTTCTTAGCAGCTTCAACTGCTTCTTCTGGAGTATCGGCAACAATACCTTCCTGAATTCTTACACCGAAACTTTTTAGTGTTTCTTTACCTTGATATTCGTGTAAATTCATTATTTTTGATTTATTTTTTAATAATATTAGTTTATTTTAAATAATCGACTGCCAAATTTAGTCTTTTTTCAATAAATTTAAAAATTTACATCTGTTAATTTATCAACATAATAAAAATAATTTAAAAATATGCGTAAATTAAAAAATGAAGAACTAATTAGAAAAACTATTTCGGAGTACAAAAATGCAGGGAAAACGCCATTTACAATCGTTTTAGATAATATTAGAAGTCTAAATAATATTGGTTCTGTTTTTAGAACATGTGATGCGTTTATGATTGAACAAATTTTTTTATGTGGAATAACTGCCTGTCCTCCTCATAATGATATCAGAAAAACAGCTTTAGGAGCAACAGAATCTGTTAATTGGAAATATTTTAACACTACCGAAGAGGCTATTGAAACACTTCGCTCTCAAAATTATATTATTTCATCAATAGAGCAAGCAGAAAATAGTATTATGCTACAAGATTTTAATATTGATGAAAATAGAAAATATGCTCTAATTTTTGGTAATGAAGTAAAAGGTGTGCAACAAAATATTGTTGACATTAGCGATAATTGCATAGAGATTCCACAAGAAGGAACAAAACATTCTCTAAATATTTCGGTAAGTGCTGGCGTGGTAATTTGGGATTTATATAAAAAATATAAATATTAGTAGTGTTATGTCAAGTCTTTAATTTAATGACGTTTCCATGTCCTGCGGACGATGGAAAGTCTTAAAATTGATAATAAAAGTTGACAATTCCTTCTAAATTAACCATAACTATTCTTAAAATTTGTATTTAACCTTAGAACTTTTAACTTTATAAATTCATAATTATATAACTTTTTAACATTGAAAACTTTTAATTACAATACTGCCAACAATTACTTTTTTATAGGTATTGCTGGCTCAGGAATGAGTGCAATTGCACAATATTTAGCAGACTCGGGTAAAAACATTTCTGGTTCTGACAGACTTTTTTCTCCTACCGAGAAATCCGAGACACAAATTCAACTTGAAAACAAAAATATAAATTGTTTTCCGCAAGATTGCTCTGGAATTATTAATAACATTGATGTTGTTGTAGTTTCAACAGCAATAGAACCAACTGTTCCGGAGTATAAACTGGCTTTAGAAATGGGAATTCCTATAATTATGCGTTCCGATTTACTTGCCGAAATTAGTTTTACAAAAAATACTATTGCAATTTCTGGAACATCTGGAAAATCGACTGTTACAGCCATGACTTACCACATTCTTAATTATTTAGGATTATCGCCCTCATTAATGACTGGTGCTGGGCTTATTTCAATTCAAGAAACAGGAGAAATAGGAAATTCGGTTTACGGTAATGGTAATTTATTAGTTATTGAAGTAGATGAATCCGACGGTTCTATTATAAAATACAAACCACAAACTGGCGTAATTTTAAATATTGAAAAAGATCATAAAGAATTAAGCGAACTTGATAAACTTTTCAAAATTTTCAAAAATAATACATCAGATAAAATTATTATTAATAGAAATAATGAAAGATGTATAAGTTTTTCACAAAATATTAAAAACGATTTCGGTTTAAGTGATGATTGTGGCTTTTACGGAAAAGATTTCACTCAAAACAATTTTGAAATTAACTTTAAAATTAACGATATAGAATTTATACTTAATCAGCCAGGAAAGCATAATATGGAAAATGCTTTGGCGGCAGTTGCAGCCTGCTCATTAAATGGCGTTTCAATTAAAGATGCTGCAAAAGCTCTAAAGAGTTATAAAGGCATTTATCGACGACATCAAATTATTGGCAAAACAAATGGAATTACAATTATTGACGACTATGCACATAATCCTGCAAAAATTGCGGCATCAATTAAAGCATGCCAACTAAACACCGGAAAACTTTATGTATGGTTTCAACCTCACGGCTACACTCCTACCCGATTTTTAAGAAATGAATTTGTAAAAGAAATATCTGATGCACTTAGGCGAGATGATGAAATCTGGATGTCGGAAATATATTATGCAGGCGGAAGTGCAGTAAAAGACATTTCGTCGGAAGACCTTATTAATGATATAAAAAAAACAGGGAAAAATGCGTTTTTCATAAATAACAGAAATGATTTTATAAATAATATAAGTTCAAAACTAAAAAAAGGAGATATAATTTTACTTGCAGGAGCAAGAGACCCATCTTTAGCAAAGTTTGCGAAAAACGTATTTTCAGAGATAAAAAATAAAGGAGCAATGGAATAATAATACAATTAGAGTCTGTCCATAATGTAAAAACTTTTGAAAATAAACCATCAGGGTTTGTGTTAATAAATTGATTCGTAAAACAATTATAAGTATAATAATTGCAGACATTAAACCCTGAGGGTTATAATCAACTTTATAGACAGTCTCTAATTATTTTTAACGTTATATTTTTGACTTTACGTACTATTCCATTAAAATATTGTAAATTGTGTAATGGATGTATCGTCAATAGAAATATTAGGAATAACTGTTTTAGAGCCAGCTGCAACAATATCAGATTTAGTAGTTTCGGCAGTTTGCTTTTATGCTTTTTATAAACTAAAAAAATTAAATAGAAAAGATTATTCTTTCAAATATTTTAACTATTTTTTTTTAAGCATGGGAATAGCGACTCTATTTGGAGGGTTAATTGGTCATGCCTTCATATATGCTTTTGATTTTGCATGGAAACTCCCGGGTTGGCTAACAAGCATGGTTTCTATTTCGCTTTTAGAGCGAGCTTCAATTAAACATGCTAAAAATAGACTTAAGCCCAAAATTGCAAAAACTTATGAAATAATAAATATTGTTGAACTGCTTGTTGTAATGGCAATTACTTTTACAACTCTAGATTTTTTTTATGTCGAAATACACTCAGGCTTTGGACTTAACGTAATTATTTTACCTATTCAACTATATATTTATGTAAAAACTAAAGATGAAGCAAGTAAACTATTCCTTATAGGAATTGGTACAACAATAATTTCCGCTTTTTTCTTTAAAACTCAAATCTCATTAAATTATTGGATTGATTATCTTGCTATAAGTCATACATTTATGGCTATTGCTGCTTATATATTTTACAGAGCCTGCCTAAAAATTAGACCTCAAAACTAGCGAATTATTTTATTAATTTCATCATTAGTTAATCCAGTCATCTCGCTTATTAATGATCTTCCCCTTCCTTTGGCTAGCATATTTTTTGCTACTATTATTGCTTTTTTAT
>JAOZLS010000241.1 GCA_029934705.1 Bacteroidales bacterium
ACCTCAGAACTATTGAAAATATGTGAGCCTGGTATTATTGAAAAAACACGTCATATTGTAATTTATGAAAATAATAAATTTGAAGTTGATGTTTTTGATGGCAAAAATAAAGGCTTGATTATAGCTGAAATTGAACTTGAAAATAAAGACCAGCATTTTTTAAAACCTGAATGGCTTGGTAAAGAAGTAACTGGCGATATAAAATACTATAATTCAAATTTATAGTAAAATTTCTGTTAGCGGATTTTCATTATTTGATACTGTAACTTCATATTTTTCTTTTAAAACATTTGGTGCATTAGATACCATAAAGCTTTGCCCTGTAATATCCAAGAAATCAATATCGTTATAATCATTACCTAAACCAACTGTTTTATCGAGATTAAAATTTAATTTTTCAGATAAAAAACTTAATGCACTACCTTTGTTAATGTTTTTCGGAAAAATCTCCATCCAAAGTGCTTTGTTATTAATTGGCGAAGTTGCTCTAACAACACTATACTTTTTGAATTCATTAAATATCAAATTAACATTTTCGTCATTTGGCGAAATTGCAATTATACGAGTTGCTTCTGTTAAAATACTTGTATCTATAAGAGGTTTTACATAATCTCTATATGTATGGTTCAAAGAATCAAAATCTGGATTACTTTTTAAATATCGTCTATAATAATATTTATGACCATTTGGGACTTTTAATCTAACTTGAAAATCAATGCGAAGTTCGGACAAATGCTCAACAATTTCCAAGACCTCGTTATTTAGTAAAAATTTCTTATAAAAAATTTCTTTTGTAGAATAATGCATAATCCCCGCTCCTGCCGAAAAAATCAGATAATCAATTGGGAAGTCATGATTTAAAACTTGAGCTGTAGTAAAAAAAGAACGTCCTGTAGCTACTATCCGCAAAACTTTTTTTTCTTTTAATAATTTTAATGTCTCCTCATCGACTTTACTTACTGTCTTTTTAGAATTTAATAATGTTCCGTCTAAATCAATTACCACTGCTTCAATCATATTATATATTTTAGCCAAAAATAGGTAAGAAGAATTTCAAAGAAAAATTTAATTAAACAAATTCCCATTTTTTAAAGAGAAATTCAAAAAAAACAAAAAAGTGAACATATATTATTTTTATACGTATATTTTAAATATGAACATCATTAAAAATACGATTGCTATTATTAAACAAAAAAATGTACACTATTTGTAAAACAAAATGTTATTTTTGAAGTCTGAAATTTTGAAATCAATTATCAACATATCGTTAATTACTCTAATAATTTTCCAATCAGCTTTTTGGAGTGGGTTTCTTATAATAAAAAAAGAAATTCATTTTAATAAAACAAAATCTATTATAAAAACGATTTCTAAAAAAAAACTTTCTACATTTAATTTTAGCAAAACTGAATTTAAAAATTTACATTGGGTAAAGCCTGATAAAGAATTTATACTGAATAATAATTTCTACGATGTTGTTTCAACAAAAAAAACGAATAATAATATAGAAGTAATTTGCTACAAAGATATTAAAGACAAGCAAATTGCTAAAATTTTAGAAAAAAATAACAACTCAAATCATAATGATGATAATATTTTATCTAAAGCATTTGACATTAAATATCTTCAACTTGTAAAAATATTTAACAATTATGATTTATTCTTCAAAATAAGATACAATGATTTTTTATGTTTTACACAAACTAGATATTTACAAATAACCGTACCTCCTCCACGTTATATATTTATTTTTCTAAATAAATACTAATTAAATAACAATAAAAAAAGATAATTAATGAAACGATTTATTTTTTTTACTGTAGCTATATTATATGCAACAGTATCGTTTTCTCAAACAATAACAATTTTAGATAAAACAAATCTTCAATGTATTGAGAAAGTAATAATTTCAAACAAAACAAAATTTGTTGAAACAGATTTTAGGGGGAAAGCTGATTTAAGCATTTTTTGTGAGAACGACACTTTAAACTTCAATCACTTCAATCATAAAAACATAAAAATAAGTATGGTCGAAATTAAATCACTTGGCTACAAAATTTATATGGATGAATCTTCTTTAAATTTGAATGAAGTTTTAGTCTCGGCAAATAAATGGGAACAAAATAAAAAAGAAGTCCCCTTTTATATACATAGTATTTCTAGAAATCAAACACAATTTACAAATTCACAAACTTCGGCTGATTTGCTAAACTCTACTGGAAAAGTGTTTGTGCAAAAGAGTCAGCTCGGTGGTGGAAGCCCAATGATTAGAGGTTTTTCAGCGAATAGAGTTTTAATTGTAGTTGACGGAGTACGTATGAATAATGCAATTTTTAGAAGTGGAAATTTACAAAATATTATATCTATTGACCCTGAAAGTATTGAAAATTCTGAAATAATTTTCGGACCAGGCTCAGTAATGTATGGTAGCGATGCACTAGGTGGTGTAATGGATTTCCACACCAAGAATCCTCGTTTTTCGAGCTCAGAAAAACCAATGTTTTGCGGGAATACTATGATAAGAACATCATCGGCATCGAATGAAAAAAGTGGGCATATTGATTTTAATATTGGGTTCAAAAAAGTAGCATTATCAACAAGTTTTTCCTATAACGATTTTGGCGATCTTAAAATGGGAAGTGTTGGTAACAACGAATATTTAAGGCTTGAGTATGTTGATAAAAGTTTAGCTGGCGATGTAATTATACAAAATCCAAATCCTGAGATTCAAAAATTTTCGGGTTATTCGCAAATGAATTTTATGCAAAAGGTAAAATTTAGACTAAAAAACAATTCATTTATTACTTATAGTTTTAAATATTCTGCTACTTCAGATGTGCCAAGATATGACAGACATTTAGGATATAAAAATGATATTTTACGATATGGTGATTGGTTTTATGGTCCTCAAAAATGGATGGTAAACAGTTTAAATTTATACTTAAATTCAGATAGTAAGTTATTTGACAAAGCAAAAATAACTCTTGCACACCAAAATTTTGAAGAGAGCAGATATGATAGAAATATATACGATACAGACTTGTCTATAAAAATTGAAAATGTAGCAGTATCATCCCTAAATATGGACTTTGAAAAATTGCTTAATACAAAATCTATATTATTTTATGGTGCCGAAAGTGTTTACAACTTAGTAAATTCAACAGGACAAATTAAAAATATTTCGACTAATAACATAATTCAAGATGCAGGAAGATATCCCGATGGTTCTATTTTTGCTTCAAATGCAATTTACTTAAATTACAAAAATAATTTAAGTAAAAATATTACATTTACCACAGGAGCAAGGTATTCATACATATATCTTGAATCGGTTTTTGATAATGTATTTTACGATTTCCCTTTTGATGAAATAGTTCAAAAAAATGGTAATGTAACAGGGAGTGTTGGACTGGTTTATAGACCAACTAACACTTTACAAATAAATTCGCATATTTCGTCAGGCTTTAGAAGTCCAAATATTGATGATGTATCAAAGGTTTTTGACTCGGAACCAGGAAAAGTAATTGTTCCAAATAAAGATTTAAAACCCGAATATGCTTATGATATTGATTTAGGAATAATTAAATCATTCAGTAACAATATTTTAATTGAAATAACAGGCTTTTATACTTTATTGGACAATGCAATTATTAGAGAAAATTTCACAATAGATGGGCTAGACTCAATTTTTTATGCAGGGGAATTAAGTCAAGTGCAAGCTCTTGTTAATAAGGACAATGCAACTATTTATGGCATTCAGACTTCAATAGCTTACGATGTTTCTACTAACTTTTTACTGAAAGCTAATTTTAATAAAGAATATGGTAAAACAAACGACGGAATGCCGATAAGACACGTTGCTCCGACTTATGGAAGTTTTCATATAATATATAAAGCTAAAAAAGTGAAAGCTGATTTATATACTATATATAATGGCGAAATTTCAAATGAAAACTTGGCACCTGACGAGCAAGACAAAACATATATGTATGCAACCGATGATAATGGAAATCCTTATAGTCCGGCTTGGTACACTGTAAATTTTAGAGCAAGCTACCAAATAAACACTACATTTCAAATTCAAGCAGGAATTGAAAATATAACTGACATTCGGTACAGACCATATTCTTCAGGAATAGTAGCACCTGGTCGTAATTTCATTTTATCATTAAGAGCAAATTTCTAAGGCAATTTTTAAATTACCTAAAACAAAGCCCCCAAAAACAAAAAATATTTTTGGGGGCTTTCCTTATAAATCTTCTCTATTTTAATATATCTCGAACAACAGTTTTCATTAAATCAGCTAAATTTTCTGCTTCTGCCATTGATTTTGCTTCAGAATAAATTCTTACAATCGCCTCGGTATTAGATTTGCGAAGATGAACCCAGCCATTTTCAAAATCAATTTTCACACCATCGACAGTACTAATTTCAACGCCTTCTTTTTTGGAATAAATATTTTTGACTTCATTTAAAATGTTTTGAGGATCAATATCAGCACCGAACTCAATTTTATTTTTCGACATAAAATATGAAGGATAAGTTGCTCGTAATTCAGATGTTGCTTTACCCGATTTTGCTAATAATGTTAAAAATATAGCAACACCAACCAAAGCATCTCTCCCTGCATGAATTTCTGGAAAAATAATTCCACCATTGCCTTCGCCACCAATAATTGCGTTGGTTTCCTTCATTTTTGCAACAACATTAACTTCGCCAACAGCTGCAGCAAAATATTCTACTCCGTGTTTTACACTAACATCGCGTAAAGCTCTGGTAGAAGATAAGTTAGAAACAGTATTTCCTTTTTCTACACTCAAAATATAGTCGGCAACTGCAACTAAAGTATATTCTTCGCCAAACATTGTTCCGTCCTCATTAATTATAGCTAATCTATCAACATCGGGGTCAACAACAAAACCAACATCAGCTTTTTTAGTTTTAATTAATTCTGAAATTTCGGTTAAATTTTCAGGCAATGGCTCAGGATTATGAGCAAATTGACCATCGGCAACACAATTTAATTCTATAATATTTTCAACACCTAATGCTCTTAAAAGTTCGGGAATTGCAATTCCTCCAACTGAGTTTACCGCATCAATAGCAACAGTAAAGTTTTTACTTTTTATTGCATCAACATCAACAAACCTGTTTGCCAATATTAAGTCGATATGCTTTTTTAAGAAGCTATCATTATTTGATATTTTTTTATAAGCATCAACATCTGAAAATTCAATCTCTCCAAAAGAATTTTCTGCTAAATCCAACAAATTTGCACCAAATTTTGCTGAGACAAACTCCCCTTCCCTATTTAATAATTTTAGGGCATTCCATTGCTTCGGATTATGACTTGCAGTTAAAATAATGCCAGCATCAGCTCCCGATTCTACTACTGCAATTTCCACTGTTGGGGTTGTCGCTAAACCAATATTAATAACCTCTGCACCCATACTAAGCAAAGTCCCTGTAACTATATCCGATACCGACTGTCCAGAGATTCGAGCATCTCGC
This sequence comes from Bacteroidales bacterium, assembly GCA_029934705.1. Lineage (GTDB taxonomy): Bacteria > Bacteroidota > Bacteroidia > Bacteroidales > JAADGE01 > DZBS01. The sequence goes on from JAOZLS010000241.1 coordinate 5,512, forward strand.
CCTACTACAACTTTTACATTTTGTTTAGAATATTCTTTCTTTATTAAATATACAAAAGCCGATGTGTATTTTACTAAATCTAGAGGAGTTAAATTTTCACCTTCAAAGCCTCCAACAGTTCCTCTAATTCCTGAAATTGATTTTATTAATGCCATAATATTTTATATGTTTCAATATTTTATACTAATTTTTATACCTTATAATTGATATTAAAGCAAAATTAGAATAAATTTGTGATTTTACGAACAACAATTAATAAATTATGTTTTTCACAGCTAAATACAAATAACAATTTATGAAAACATTTATCAACCTTACGCTTATATTTTTATTTTCAACAATAAGTCTAAATTGTAGTAATTCCAAAGGCAAAACAAATGATACTCATTTTAAGCAAGCATCTGCAATTATACTTGAAGAAGATACAATTTTTGATAAAGAAAGATACATAAAAGAGCTTGCTTTAATAGCAGACACAAACAATTTAGACCGATTTGAGAGAGAAATAATTAGATTTAAAAAGCAAGATTCAGTTAATGGAATTATTAAAAATGAAATATTATTTATAGGAAGTTCAAGCTTTAGAAAATGGAAAACTATGGAGCAAGATATGTTCCCATTAAAAGTGCTAAACAGAGGTTTTGGAGGCTCAACTATACCTGAAATAATTTGGTATGCCGACAAAATTATTTTCCCATACTCGCCCAAAACAATTGTTTTATACGCTGGTGAAAACGACATTGCAAATAATGAAACTGAAAGTAAAACGGTTTTAAAGACGTTAAAGTTATTTGTTAAAATGATTAAATACAATCTACCAGAAACAAAAATTTATTTTGTTTCAATAAAACCATCATTAGCAAGAAGTAAGTATTATGAAAAAATGCAATCTACAAATAAGATACTAAAAAACTATATAAAAAACACTAATAACATATACTATATTGATGTTTTTTCGAGTATGATAAATGCAGATAAAACTATAAAAGATGATATTTTTATAAAAGACAAACTTCATTTAAACACAAAAGGATATAACATTTGGAAAGAAATAATAAGAAATGATC
>JAOZLS010000242.1 GCA_029934705.1 Bacteroidales bacterium
TTTAGAAGTAAAACACTGTTGGGGATGCCAATAACGATTAATAGGGGAGGAATCATTCCTGTAAGTATTGTAATATCGTAACCAAATAAGCCAATTGTTCCAAATGCCCATATAACTGCAACTCCTACAACCATGGACGAAAATAATACTACTTTAAATGACCTGAAAAACATGAATAGTATTAATGCTGTTACTGCCATTGCTAACAGAACAAACATTAATAGTTCTTTTTTTATCATTTCAGCTATTTTGGTTCTTGTATATGGTAAGCCAGAATAGTGTATTTTTATTTTATATTTTTCACCCCAATTATTGGTTAATTTTTCTATTTCCCTTACAAATGGCTCTCGCTTTTCGCTATTTATTATAGAATCTTTAACAGTAATTGCCATAAAGTAAACATGCGATTTGTCGAAGTAAACCATGTCTTTATAAATAGGCATATTGTGAAGTTTCCTAACAATAGAATCTAACTCCTGTTGTGATTTTATAGAGTTAGGGAAAAGTTTTCTGGCAGTAAATTTTTTGTTTTTGGAGTCTTTGTCAAGTTCATAAACATTTGCAACAGACATAATTCCAGTAACCCCGTCTAATTCAGTTAATTTTGATTGAAGTGCAGCCCAATCGTTAAATTTTTCTTTTTTGAAAAATGTGCTGTCTTTAACTCCTATGATTAAGACATTTCCATCGTCGCCAAATTTTTCTTTAAAACGTTCAGAATCAAGGTATGTAGGGTCATCCTTAGGTAATAATGAAATATATGTATATCCCATTTTAACATCTAGGGCATGGTAGCCCATGAATATTGTAATTAAGAAAACAATTATAACAGATGCTGCTCTGTTACGTAATACTTTACCTGCGATGTAACTCCACATATTAGAGATAGTTATTAAAATTCAAAAGTTTACAAAAGTAACATTTTAATTTGGTTAATCAAAGTTCATTAAAATATATATTTGCTATGTTCTTTTTTCTATTTTAGACTTATTTGATTGAGAACATAATGTTGAGAATCTTTTTAGTCGTTTTTTGTTAAAAAAGTTTTGTTTAAAGCAAACAATTATTAATTTCGCAGTTCTACTAAATGCCCGAATGGCGGAATTGGTAGACGCGCTGGTCTCAAACACCAGTTTCTTCGGAAGTGCCGGTTCGACCCCGGCTTCGGGTACTTTAGATGCTTGAACCTTATGGTTCAAGCATTTTTTGTATTAAAAAGCCGAATAAAAATAAATTTATTCGGCTTAATATTATTAATGTAAAGTTCAGAATAATAACTATTGAATTATCAATTTCTTCATAAAACTTCCTTCTTTTGTGTCTATTTTTAAGATATAGACTCCAGAATTTAGGCTTGATACATCAATTTTAGCAATGTTAGTATTTTTATTTACTTGAATTACTTGTTGTCCTAAATAATTGTAAATTCTTATGTTTGAAATTGTATTTTCAGCTTTAATATTTACAAAGTTATTAGCTGGGTTAGGGTAGATATTGATATTAATACTTTCGATATCTCCGATTCCAGCAGCTTCGGTTACAGTTACTTCTGCCGTGATTTCCTCGTTTAAATTACAGTTTGAACTTATAGCTTTAAACGTTACTGTGTAAGTTCCTGCTTGGTCGTAAGTATGAACAGGGTTTTCATCAGTAGATTCGCTGTCATCTCCAAACCACCAGTGATAAGAGTCTGTATTTACAGATGTGTTTGTAAATGTAACAGTTAAACCATCAGACTCGGAAGTGAATGATGCAGATATCCCACTACCTACTGTAATAGCATAAGGCTCGCAATAATTTGTTCCGCAAACGGCGTTAGTAATTTCTACTCTATATTCCCAAGTTCCTTCGGTGTCTGGTGTTGTCGAGAAGTTTTCTGTGGTATTCTCTTCATCTGTCCAGTTTCCAGCATCAACTCTCGATTGCCATTTATTAATTGTTCCTTCAAAATCGTTTAAATGAATATTTCCTGTAGATGCTCCAAGACAAATTTCGGTATTCTCACAGGTTAAAGTTCCAGCAAAATCACTGTTAAGAACATTAATTTCTACTTCGTTGGAATAAACCAAACCGCAACCAGAAGCATCTGTTTCAACTCTAAATTTCCACGTTCCTGTCTCTGTTGGTGTTTCGTTGTGAGTATTTGTGGTATTTGCTATGTTTTGCCAGTCGTCTTCGTTGAGTTTTTTCTGCCACTGGGTAATTGTTCCTTCATTTCCAGTAATAGACATTTCGCCAGTTTCTGTTCCAAGACAAATCTCGGCTGTTCCACCAGTTAAAGTTCCAGGTTCTACGGAAGTATTATTCACAATAATTGAAACTTCAGGACTAAAAGCTGCATCGCATACACCATTTTGAACTTCTACTCTGTAATTCCAAGTTCCTGCTTCTGTTGGCACTTCTGAATACGGATTTATTGTTGAGGTAATATTTGTCCAAGCTGCACCATCAAGATTTTTTTGCCATTTTGTAATATCGCCAGTATTTCCTGTGAGAGTAATATCTCCGGTTGAGCTATTTATACAAATTTCAGTATTATCAGCAGTTAAAGTTCCTGCAACGGTATTTTCCGAAACAATAACTTCAAGTTCTTCTGAATATGCAGGGTCGCAAGTTCCTTGAGTAACTATTGCACGATATTTTGTAGAAATAGTTAAAATTTCGGTAGTATAATTTATTGTTGTATTTGCAATTGTAGTCCAATCGCCTGTATATGGCGATTCTAAATATTGCCATTCTTGAATGTTGCCAGCATGATTTATAAGTGTTAAATCGGTAGTTGAGCCTGTGCAAAGTTCAGTTGTTCCAGTGATATTTCCACCTGAAATGTCATCGCCTACTTCTACTGTTAGCTCTATGTACCTTGTATCGCAAGGGAAAGAACGAACTCTAACTCTATAATGAGTTTCTTCTGTAATTGCTGCTGTAGTAAAAGTGTGATTTCCATTATTGCTTAAATCAGTCCAGCTGGTAAATGGTGCTGTTGATTTTTCCCATTCGTAGGTATAGAAAGTTGGAGCACTAATTGGAGTTATTTCTAAATTTGCTGTGCTACCTGAACAAACTAAAGTAGGGCCAGTAAGTTCGGCATCGTTGTTTGCAAGTTTTATCCATGCAATTTCTGAATAAACAACAGCACAGGCATCTCCGTTTTGGACTTTTGCTCTAATGTCATATTCTCCGTGGAAATCAGGATAATATTGATATGGATAGCCTGCAGCTCCTTCAATATCTGACCAGTTGTTTTGTCCTTCGTCTGAAATTTGCCAAGCAATAACTTCGCCAACTGGGTCTTGATTGTAGCTGAAATCTAAGGTAACTCCAGTTCCATCCTCTAAGCATGCCGTAGAATTTGAAGCCTCTCCACCATCAGATGGTGTGGCTACAAAAACAGTTGTATATCCAGAGTAATAGTCAGTTCCGGCATTTTGCACAACAGCTCTGTAGTCCCAAGTTCCAAGTGAAGAAGCAGTTTCTTGATAGGTATCATTAGTATTTACAATATCTGTCCAACTTCCTTCATCAACTCTTTTTTGCCATTTTACAATTGTTCCTGAATACCCTTGTAGTGTAAGTTCTGGTATTTGACCTATTCCACAAATATCTGCTCCACCTACAACTGTTCCTGCCAAGTTTTCAAGTATTTCTACATTGTCAATTGTAATTCCAAAACCGGAGTTTGTTATTGCCTCAAAACCAATCCAATAAGTTGCCGAAGTGTTTGGTAATGCATAAGACATTGTTGTCCAGCTGTTATATGCATCTGTAAGGTGGACTAACTCTGTCCATTCACCACCGAGAGTGTTTTTATAATATATTTTTAATTCATCTATATAAGTGCCACGGTTTTGGTTGTATAATTGAAAAGTTACCACAGATGCGTCATTGTCGGTAAGATTAAACATTGGAGTAATTAACATAGTTTCAAGTCCAAGCCAAAGTTCTGGCATTCTTACAGTTGTACAGTAGCTGCCTTCGTAAGCAGAACTTGGCAAGGGAGCACCATCTTCATCACCAAGTCCACCATCGTTATAATGGAAAGGAAAATCAAAATCTTCTGCACTGTAATGGTTATATGGTGTTTTCCAGGTATTTGACCAAGCTGTAGGTCTGTTTCCAGCATTTTCAAAATCTTGTGTGTATGGAGTTAATATTCCGTCGGGAGCTGCTGGAGCAATGTTTGTAGCTTCGGATTCGTCTGAACCGTAAATTGCTGTAACATAATAATCATAAGCAGTATTTTGAGTTACAGAATTGTCGGTGTAAGTTGTATTTGCTGTAGTTCCTACTTCTGTACCGTTTCTGTAAATTTTATAGTTTGAAAAACCAGTTTGCGAAACTCCTGTCCAACTTAAATCAACACTATTTGTATTTGAAGTTGCAGTAAGCACTGTTGGTGTTTCAAAATATTCGTAAACCCTTACGTCATCTAGCGTTATCCACGCCATAGTAACATTTGCTACCCACGAAATATAAAAATCATCGGTTAAATCACCGTCTGGAATAACAAAAGTAAATTTAGTCCAGTCTGGTGCTGCAGTCCATTCTTGAATTAGTGGTTGCCAAGTTCCTCCAGCCGATGTTTTGTAATAAACATCAAAATCGTCCATATAAATAGAATTTTGTCCGGCTGATGCGTAGAACTCAAAAGCTACATGGTTATAACTTGATAAGTCCATGCTTGGAGTTGTAATACGGCAAGTGGAAGTTGTTGAAGAAGTATATTTAAGAGCTTTTAAATTGTAATCTCCAGAATGTGTATATGCCGGAAAATCGTTTGTTCCGCCTACATGACCAGGTTCCCAGTGTGCTTCGTAGCTTCCTGTTTCAAAGGCTTCTGTCCAACCTGTAGGAATACTTCCTGTGTTAAATCCTTCTTCAAGGATAATGTCTTGTGCATTTATTGTAAATGCAAATAGCAATATTGCTAAGACTAACTTTAATTTTAATAATCTCATAATTTAATGATTTAATGATTTAATGATTTCGATTTTTTATTGAATTATTATTTTTTCTGTGAAAATTTGAATTTCTGTTTTTATAGTTATAAAATAAATACCTTTTTTGTTAATTGAATATTGAGAATTGTTATTAACTTTCGTCGTTTTACTCAGGACAAGTTTTCCTGTAATGTCGGTTATTTCAATATTCGTTATTTGTAATTCATTATTTATAATTGTAAAAGTTCCGTTTGAAGGGTTAGGGTATATGTTAATTTTTTTAGTTGTATTTTTAATGATTTTTTGTGGGGCATTAATATCTTCTATTTCAATCCACCACGCATCGGAGAATCCTGCCCCTTCGCTTGTGGTTCGTCCGGCAAGTAAGTATCTGTTGTTATCTAAATATCTAATATAATTTATATGTTCGCTACCATCTCCACCAATGGTTGAGTCTGCAATTATTTCGTGTTGTTGATTTATTTTTAACATTCTTAAATCGGTGCTTGGATAAGGTGGCACTTTTACATAATTGCTTGTATATGTTAGCAATATGCAGTTGTCTGGTGTTTCAATTGCAGTAACAGGCTCGTTGCAATCTGTTGTGTCTTGGTATGTTTGTTCCCAAACAATATCGCCATTGCTTTCTTCTATTTCAATTATTTTAATATCAAATTTATTAGTTTCTGCATTTAGGTATGAGCCTGAAATTAAGAAATTACTGTTTTGTAGTGGTAGTAAATTATAAGCTCTGTCCTTTACTTCTGTTCCGTAATTATTTTCCCATATTTTATTACCAGTTTCATCTGTTTTTACAACATAAAAATCGAAGTCTCCGTTTCCGAAATCACTACTTGTATATCCGGAAGCTATGTATCCGTTATCCGATGTTTGAAACACATGTTGAAATAATTCGTAGTTTTCTTCGCCGTAAATTACCTTCCACTCTTCATTTCCGTCTTCATCAATTTTAAACAACCACGCATCAAGAAACTCTGCTCCAAAATTTTTAGTAGTTCCAGATATAATATAACCACCATCGTTTGTTTGCTTAATATTTTTAAAAACATCAGCTTTATATGTTCCGTCTCCATACTTTTTTAGCCAGATTTGATTTCCGTCTTCATCAATTTTTACAACAAGTGCTTCCCAACCTTCGTGGCTTCCGTTGTTGTATTTATATTGTTCACCAACAATTATATAATTATTATCGTTGGTGGGTATTATATCATAAGCAAGTTCCGAGGAATCGGCATGTCCAATAGACTTTTCCCATACTAATTCGCCTATGTTATCAGTTTTTACAATCCAAATATCTGGTTGCGAAACAGCATTATGATAACCTTTTGAACCTACTGCAATAAATCCATTGTCGTTACTAGTGACGAAAGCAAATATTTCGTCGTATTTTTCTGCACCATACCATACTTGACTGTTTATTTGAAAATCGTTTTGTGCATTAATTAAGTTTGTTAATGAAAATACAGTAATGAATAATATGAATAATTTTTTTTTCATGAGATTTTTAATTTATTAGTAATTTGAGTAATGATTTCTTGTATTAAAAAGAATGCTCCTATTATAATGGAGCACTCTCCTTTAAATAATGTTTTTATTATTGTTTAAACTTTTAT
>JAOZLS010000243.1 GCA_029934705.1 Bacteroidales bacterium
TAAAGCATAACATAATACTTTTAATTAAATATACTAAAAGCAGTAATAAATAGTTATTAATAAATAAATTTAATAATAATTGAGACTACTCCGAAAAATCGAACTATCTGATTTTTAAAGCTTTTTTACCCTTAATCCCTGAAGGGAAAGCTTTAAAAACCAGACAGTTCTCAAAGTCCCCTTTAGGGGATTTAGGGGTACAATGACTCTTCGGAGTGGACTCATAATTAAAATTTTAAATTATGAACAGTAAAATTAATATTTTAACAATTTCCCCGATGTTGACGAATTGAAAAAAGTGTTGAAGTAAAGAGTTGTACCAAATTAATATCAAAAGCTAATTGAAATTTTATAAATATCATACAATTATCGTTTTAACTTTAAATCTTTATATAACACGCTGATATTAAAAACAAAGTTGATTAAACCACGCTGCTATGAATGTAAAATCACTAATAGAAAAAATAGAATTACTTGAAATTAAACTTGGTAATAAGACTACTAATAAAAATATACAACCATTTGTATTTAACAGCTCAAATGTAATTGAAGTGCAAAAAGCAGGGAAAAGAATTGCTGAACATTTAGGGCTTTCAAATTTAATTTTTGTTATTACTTATTCTTCCCAAGAAAAAAATACTGCTGGACATATAAACCTCAATTTCGATAATGAAGTATTTATAGAGGTTGATAGCATGTACCGAAACGATTATGAAATTGTATTAGCTATTTTAGCACATGAAATATGTCATAAGTTACTGTATTTGAATAACATTAAGCTTTACCCTGATATTGAAAATGAAATGCTAACTGACGCTGCAACAATTTATACAGGATTAGGAAAATTATCGCTTAATGGGTGTGAAAAACAAAATGTAACTTCTAAAACAGAACCAACTTATAATGGTAACATAACCACAACGACCACAACTACTTTCAAAATTGGTTATATGAATAGAATTCAATTTGCGTTTATTTATAAATTTATATGCAAAATAAGAAAAATTAATCAAAATGATATGTTCGCGACTTTAAATTCTGATGTTATAAGTGAAATACAAAAAATATCATCTCAATATAATAAATATTTTAATGACACTTACTTTCATCGTGAATTTAGTAATGATTTGTTATCTAATTCATTGAATAATGAAATTTTAATGAAGCAGAAAGAATTTGCTAAATTATTAAAAAACACACGAATTATTCAAACTAAAATATTAAATTATGCAGAAGAGTATTATAAACGGTATATTAAAAATTTAAAAAATAACCTTGACGTTTTTAGAAAGCACACACAAAACACTTCATACAACAATCAGTTACAGTATGTTAAGAATGTTTTGTTTCAGGATGATTTAATAAATTATGTAGAAATAAATAAAAATGATAAAGAATTATTGAACCTAAGTAATTCATTTGAAAAATTTATCAATTTTCATAATAGAATTTTACCAAACCTATTAATTAAAAATGCAATTGATTTTTTAAAAACATTTCAATGTCCTATTTGTCATAAAGAAATGAAAGTATCTGCCGTGAAAATTGTAAAAATTAACTGTCCTAAATGTAACCACTCTTTTATTGTTGATACTGGAACTTCTGAAATGGAAAAGGCATTAAAAATTAAAAAACAGTCAGTATTTAAAAGAATGATAACAAAGGTTAAATCTATATTTACAAAAAAATGAGATGCTACTAATTATGTCGATGGCTGATTACCAAGCGATAGCCAGCACACCTCTCGCAGTTCTACAGCGGTAGTCAAAGTGCCGTCATGCAATATCGAAGTTAGGAGTGAACCCACTACTCTTGTCTTTTATTCCAATACCAATTCTGTCTAAGTACTCCAATACTTCAAAATTGTTAATAAAAAAATTAACAATCTTTTCACTTTCTGGAAAATTTCCGATATCTTCGTTGCGAACTGGATTGTGCCTTGGGCATGCATTATAAAGCATAACATAATACTTTTAATTAAATATACTAAAAGCAGTAATAAATAGTTTTTAATAAATAAATTTAATAATAATTAAAATTTTAAATTATGAACAGTAAAATTAATCTTTTAACAATTTCAGTTATTTTAATAGCAGGAATAAATGTTTTTTTTGCATCGTGTAAAAAAGAAGACCCGAAAGAAGCTACAAGTATTGAACTTGTATCAGGAGAAAACCAGACAGGAGGTGTTGAAAGCTCTCTAACAAATGTCATAGAAGTGTTAGTAAAAGATCAAGACGGACAAGCATTTCAAAATACAATAGTAAATTTTGCTGTAACAGAAGGATCTGTTTCATCAGCAACAGGAACAACTGATGCTGACGGAAAAGCAAGTGTAACATGGACACTTGGAGCAACAGAAGGAGCACAAACTTTAATAATTACAGCTTTTAAGTCGGACGGCACAACCGAACTTAACGGTTCGCCAATTACTGTAAATGCAACAGCAACAGTAGCATTAACAGAAGTAACTGATATTGATGGAAATGTTTATAATGTTGTGCAAATAGGAAATCAAATATGGATGGCAGAAAACTTAAAAGCAACAAAATATGCCGATAATACACCAATAACTAAAATTGAAGATGAGACAGCATGGGGAAATTTAGGAAATAATAATATAGATAAAGCCTATTGCTTTTATGATAATGATGAAAATAATGATTATGGAGCATTATATACCTGGGCGGCTGCAACAAATGGAGTAGTTTACACAACTGTTGATGTTCAAGGGGTTTGCCCTGACGGATGGCACTTGCCAACGGATGCCGAATTTCAAGAATTATCAGACTATTTAGGTGGTGACGGTGAGGCAGGAGGAAAATTAAAAGAAACAGGAACTACGCATTGGAACAGCCCAAATGCTGGTGCAACCAACAGTAGTGGTTTTACAGCACTGGGAGGAGGTTATCGTTTCAACGGACAGTTTGAAGAAAAAGGCAACATAGGATTTTGGTGGACTTCACAACAAGAGTCGGGTTCGCCTGACTATGGTAATTGCTGGTATATAAATGCAACTGAAAATGGTATAATGGATAAATCCGAAGTAAAATCAACAGGAATATCAGTTCGTTGTATTAAGGACTAAAAAAAATAAGCTGAAAAAATAATTTAACTATTTTGGCTACCTATATAAAGTTGGAGGACAATCGTAGCTTAGTGAGGGCTACGTTTAGACGAAACCCTTACTGTCTAGCTTTACGTGGGTAACCACTATCTTATTTAATCAATTAAACTTTTAAAAAAATGAAAAAAACACTAAGCTTAGTACTAATTGTGTTATGGTCTGCAATAATCTTTGCACAAGATATTGTATTTGATGTTGATAGCAATCAATATCATACAGTTACAATTGAAGGTCATACTTGGCTTAAAGAAAACCTAAAAGTCAGTCACTATAATAATGGTGATAAAATTTTAACTTCCAATACTTTCGATTTCACTATTAAAGAAGAAGCAGCACCAAAATATCAATGGATTTACGAAGATGACCCAAAATATTTGCAAACCTATGGACGACTTTACACATTTTATGTGGTAGTAGATAGTAGGAAAATATGTCCAGCAGGCTGGCGTGTTGCCACAGATGACGACTGGAGTGCATTAGAAAAAGCACTTGACGGAAGAAGCAAGGCTGGCGGAAAGTTAAAAGAAGGAGGATTTAAACATTGGAAAACCCCAAATAAAGGGAAAAAAAACAGAACAGGATTTTCAGCCTTACCCAGTGGACAACGTCTTAATGAAAATATTTTTGATTTTATAGGAATAATCGGTTATTGGTGGACAGCAACAGAAATAAGTGAGAAAGTTGCTTATACTCGACGAATGTTATTTCAAGAAGAAGATTGTAATCGAACAGGACTTAGAAAAGACCACGGATTAGCAGTACGCTGTATAATAGATAATTAGGAATATTTTAATTAATTAAATTATAATAAAAATGAGAATTTCAGTTCTTACATTGATGATTGTAATAGGTTTTGGTTTAAATACTAAGGCCCAAACAACAGGAACATTTAAAGATAGACGAGACGGGAAAGAGTACAAAACAGTTGAAATAGGCAAGCAAGTTTGGATGTCAGAAAATCTAGCATACAAGGCAAGTAACAATTGTTGGGCTTACAATAACGATGAAAAAAATGTAGCTAAATATGGATACCTTTATGGTGTTTATACAAGCACAAAAGTTTGTCCGGCAGGCTGGCATTTACCGACTGATGCAGAATGGACACAATTAGAAAAATATTTAATGGAAAATAGTTTTTCTTACAATGGCGTTAAAGATAATAAAGGAATTGCTAAGTCATTAGCAACTGACAATGGCTGGTCTGTGTCGGATAAAGAAGGAGCAGTAGGAAACAAAGATTTTTCAGATTATCGAAACAAATCTGGTTTTTCTGCTCTTCCGGGCGGACAACGAGAAACCCCTGGTGGTGCGTTCTACGACTTAGGTAGTTGTGGCTATTGGTGGACTGCAACAGGAGCTATGATAGCAGCAGCTTACAACCGAGCAATAAGTTCTAATATCTCAAAAGTTAGTCGTGATGAAAACAATAATTTAGAAGGTGCTTCTGTAAGATGTGTTAAAGATTAGGACTTTTGTTTAAAATGTCGTTGATTGGTATAAATTGCCTAAGTGAGATATTTTCACCTCGATTCTTCTCAAAATTTCAGGTAAAAACACCTGAAATAGGCAAAATAACATCGCCATTATAAACTAAAGTCAAGATTAATTGACTACCAAAGCTTATCATATAAAAAATACTCGATAAGGTCATTTTTTTTAATGTCTTATATTTATATCTTATAATTTCAGAGGACTTTAATGATTAAAAGAAGAGATGTTTTAATTGAGAAGAGTACTTACTACCAAGTGGCAGACAGTACTCTTCTCTCAGTTTTACTTAGCAATAGTTAAAGTACTTGGTAATTCATTAATCATAAATTTCTTACTTTATGTTATAATCAAGAAAAGGAATATAATTTCGTTGTTTTTCTAGTTTTACATTAGATGTATTTTGTGCAGATGAACATATTGTTTACCTTAACTCTGTAAATTAAATAAATATAATAGTATATATTTTTTTTTTATCTAAAATTTTGTAATTTAGACATGTTAAACCAGTAGTATAATAATACGAATAAAGATAATTTATTATTTATAACTGTTTTCTGTTAAAAAGAAAATTTTTAATAAACAATAAATTATTTGACACAATTTTAAGAATCAACATAAAGTTTTTTTAACAACTAAAATATATAATAATGAAAAAAATATTATATTCAATGTTTACAATTGGAATATTTCTGTTTTTTTCTTCTTGCGGAGATACTGAAAAAGAGACAATGGAAAGTATAAATAAAACAAAAATATTAAAACAAACAATTGAAAACAATCAAGTAAAAATTGTGAAAGAGGTAAAAGAAGAAGATCAATCAATTACCCTAAATGAATTAAAAACAATAAAATTTATAGGAGTAGAACCAAATTGGACACTTGTTTTTAAAGATAATTATATAGATTATACTCAAGGATACGATACTCGAATAATAAAAATGGTTTATTATGGCGACTATGACGGAAGTAATAATAAAATAAAAGTAATATCAAATAACGAAATTCAAGTAAAACTTATAGAAGAATCTGCTTTGGATAAAGGTTATATTTGGACCGCAACTATAAAGAAAGAAAACTGTAGCGATGGTATGTCTGATAGCAAATATCCTTATTCAATTAAAGTACAACTTGAAGAAGGATTTATAACAGCTTGCGGGATAACAATAAATAGTAATACCGAAGATTTTACAATATTTTGGAAAAAATTTCAAAATATTATAGCCAATAATAATAAAGTAGAGCTTTTGAAAATAAGTTCGAAAAGCATGAAAGATTTTTTACAGGCAACACCAAATTTTATAGATGCACGAATGAAAAAAGAAGTTGCAAAAACTAATGCTTCAAGTATTGAAAATAGAGAGAATGAACAAAAACTGTTTATTTATAAAATTATAACAGGGCCTGAAAATGAATATACTGCAAATTATTCGACATTTGGTTTTTGGTTCAAAAAAATAAACGGAAAATGGATTGTTGATCAACCGCAAATGGGAGGTTAAAGTTATATGTTAATAAAACAAAATATACATGAAACAAAAACCAACATACTTAGACTTAGAAACTGAAATAAAAGAACTTCGCAAAAAACTGTCAAATAAAAACAATGCAGAAGACTTTAAAGAAATAGAACATAAAAAAATTTCAGAAGCAGTATCGCAAAGTGCTAACATAATTGTAATAACTGATACAGACGGTAATATTGAGTATGTAAATGAAAACTTTACTGTAACTACCGGCTACACAAAAAAAGAAGTAATTGGACAAACCCCCCATTTATTAAATGCAGGGAAACAAGAAAAAGAGTATTACACACAATTATGGAAAACCATTAAAGCAGGGGAAAAATGGAAAGGTGAATTTTGCAATAAAACAAAAAATGGAACAATTTACTGGGAACAAGCTACAATAACATCTATAAAAGACGATAATAATAACATAATTAATTTTCTTGCTGTA
>JAOZLS010000244.1 GCA_029934705.1 Bacteroidales bacterium
TCATCGCAAATACGTGCAGCATAACTATATCTGTACCTTGATCTAATATTATTGCAGAGGTATTTGCTTGTCCTGTTCCTATAGCTGTACCCCAGGCATTTGCATTTGAGTTCTCATTACTTGCCCACATTATGCCATTACCTCCATTTTGGTCTGTTTTAGCACAAACAAGTCCTCCTCCTGCATTATCAAGGTAAAATATTATTCCTCCTGCATACTCATCACCAATTACTAGTACTTTTTCATCATCTTTACAAGAAGAAAAAAGTGTTGCTACACCTGTTATTATAACAAATGCTAATGTTAAAATTTTAAAGTTGTTTTTCATGTGTTTATGTTTGTATAAATAATTTAATTTGTTTTTTTATTATACTTTTTACTTTTACAAAAATATAAAAAATCTCCGAGAATTAGTGTTCATATTTATAAGCGATAATGTTTTATTTATAAATGTAAATATTATCTTTAAAACCGATTTTACAATTTTCAATAAATACAAATTATGAAAAAAATATTATTCTTAATTGCGATGTTAATTTTCATTATAAGTTGCAAAAGTAATTCGCAAAACTATGAGTTTGAAGACAAATTATATAAATGTCTAGTTGAAGAAAGCCAAAAAGAGGGAATTATCTTAAACGAAAAATTCAAAGAGATAGAAAATATATTTAAGCACCTGAGTAAAATTAATTGTATATTTACTTATCCACAAACCGCTGATTGCCTGAATTTTGCACAAGTGCGTAAGCAACAATAAATAGCACTTAGTGCTTATAAAGTATTAAAAGATAGCTCGGCACAAAGTTATATTTACTTTTTAATAGAAAATGGTTCTGCAAATATTAATATTGAAGACGATTTTATAGGTGAACTCGCAAATATTCCTCAATTAAAATTATCGTCGGTATGTAACAATAAAAGCGATTCTTTATTATTTAATAAATCAAGGTCCAAAGTAATGGCAAATACTATTGAGGCTACAATATTAGATGCAGGTTGTATAGATTTTCAATTAATATCAAAGAATTTAAGTGATAGTTTGAATATTACGGATTTTGAGCAGCCCAT
This sequence comes from Bacteroidales bacterium, assembly GCA_029934705.1. GTDB lineage: Bacteria > Bacteroidota > Bacteroidia > Bacteroidales > JAADGE01 > DZBS01. The sequence goes on from JAOZLS010000244.1 coordinate 1,069, forward strand.
TTTTAAAATGCTGATACTTACATATTTTAGTTATTTCAGTACTGTCGATTCTGGTATGGCAAGGAAACTACCACCCAATACTGTTAACCAAGAGTCTCATGTTTTATTAAAAAGAAATATACTTGTTGTAAAACTTATACCAAATGAATTTCAAAGTTGCCGAAATAAATTCAAAATATTTTTTTGTTTTACAATCTTAAAATTTCAAGCATAGCCGTAGCTACGGTTTAAATTTTAAGTGCAGGAAAACAGGAAAAGATGAAGGATTTGTCGGCAATTTTGATGTTTATTTGGTATTACAAAGGAAAGCAAGCTTTTTGTCAATGAAAAAGAAATAAATATAAAAAGACTAAATGAACTTGTAAAAAAGTTCTATGATAATCCTACTAACGATAGTCCTTTATCAGAAAAAAAAGAGATTGAATTAGTTGAAATTGGGAAAGTGCTAATTTCAACAGGTGTAATTTCTTTGCAAAACGACAGAGAAACGAGTTATCAATTTTATATGCAAATACAAAATGAGTTAATATTTGTAATAAATGAGCTTAGAGACAAAGCGTCCCAAAAGTATTTTAATAAAAACTATGAAGACTTATCACCAGAAAGGCAAAATATAATTAATAAAATATATCCTTTTAGTATTTCAGAAGCAGAGCCTTCAAAATTATAAAAATAGCTTAAAAATAAATTATACTTTATCACCATAAGCTAAGTCGCCAGCATCGCCTAATCCTGGTACTATGTATGATTTTGCTGTAAGTTCGTCATCAATTGCTCCTACCCAAATTGTAATTCTTTCGTCGGATAAATTTTTTCTAATATATTCAATTCCTTCTTTTGCAGCAATTATTGAGACAATATGAGTGTGTCTAGGCATTTTGCCAGCAGCAATATCTTTATATGCCAATACCATTGATGCACCACTTGCCAACATTGGATCGGAGAGTATAACAAACTGGTCATCAACTGATGGGCCAGAATAATAACCCGATTTTATTTCAAAAGTATTGTCTTTATGGTATTTTCTATATGAGCCAATAAATACATTTTTAGCATCATCAAAATAATTAAGAAAGCCTTGATGAAAAGGTAAACCTGCACGTAAAACCGTTGCTAAAACAACATTATTAACTAAGGAGTTAATCTCTGTTTCTCCTAAAGGAGTTTTTACCAATTTTGTTTCATATTCAAGTTCTTTGCTTATTTCGTAAGCAAAAATTTCGCCAATTCGCTCTAAATTTCGCCTAAATCGTAAGCTGTCTTTTTGAATTTCAACATCTCTAATTTCTTCAATAAATTTATTAAGAATTGAATTGTTTTCTCCTAATATTCTTATCATTTTCTTAGGTTTTAAAGGGTTTTAATTGTAATAATAAAAAGACTTTTAAGCAATAATGTCTAAAAGCCTTTTTGAAATATTAATGATTAAATTCTTTAATTGCATCAGGATTGTGCTTGTGCTTAAATAATATAGTAAAAAAAACTGTTACAACTAATGCAAAGCCAGCAAATAAGAACCAAATATTTGGCCAATCTCTTATTTCTGCAATTTTGTCTAATGCTCCAGATTCTTGGACTTCAATTTGTTTGTCTCTAAGAAAATGTAATATAGCTTTTGAATCTTTTGTCCCACCAAAGTGTTCTAATAAACTATCTATATGATTAATCCTAATTGTAAAATATTTTTCAATAATAATTCCACTTCCTAATGCACCAATTATAGTCCCAAAACCATTTGTCATCATCATAAAAAGTCCTTGAGCACTTGCACGTATCTTATTGTCTGTTTCGGTTTCAATAAATAATGAACCAGATATATTAAAGAAATCAAACGCCATACCATAAACAATCATAGAAAGAATTATCAATACGAGTCCAAAACCTTCTGGTTCGCCAACTGCAAATAATGCAAACCTAAGAACCCACGCAAACATACTAAATATCATCACTTTTTTTATTCCAAAGCGTTTTAAAAAGAAAGGAATTGTCAAAATGAATAAGGTCTCTGACATTTGAGATATCGACATTATAATTGTTGAATATTCTATAACAAAAGCATCTGCAAATTGAGGGAAATATTTAAACTCATCTAAGAAAACATCTCCATACATATTTGTTAATTGTAAAGATGCACCCAATAACATTGAAAAGATAAAGAATATTGCCATTTTATAACTTCTGAAAAGTTTAAAAGCTTCCAAACCAAGAAGTTTTACAAATGACTGCTTTTCTACAATTTTTTGTTGTGTAGGACATTTTGGTAAAGTAAAAGAATACACACCTAAAATAAGAGAAGCAACTGCAGAAATATAAAACATATTTTCACTTGATTTATTTCCTGTTAAATTTGTAAACCACATAGCGGCTATAAATCCAATTGTACCCCAAACTCGTATTGGAGGAAATGATTTTACAACATCTAATTTAGCTAAGTTCAGTGCATTATATGCAATAGTATTGGTTAAAGCAATAGTAGGCATGTAAAAACTCATTGCAACTAGCATAACCCAAAAGAATACATTAGGATCTGTAATAAAAGGAAAACTTACAACAGCTGCTCCTGCTAATATATGTGAAATAGCATAAACGACTTCAGCATTTACCCATTTATCAGCAATAATTCCAGTAATTGTTGGCATAAATAAAGATGCAATACCTAGGGTTAAAAAGACAGCACCAAACTCGGTTGGTCCCCAACCCATTGTTCCAAACCAATAGTTAGCAATTGTTATTAACCATGCTCCCCAAACAAAAAATTGGAGAAAATTCATTATAATCAACCGTAATTTAATTCCCATGTTCTATTTTTTTCTATTATTAATTTCATCTCTATATATAGAAGCTTTTTCATAATCTTCGTTATCAATAGCTTCTTGCATTAAATCTTCTAATTCTTCGGTAGGCATATCAGTTATAGAGTCTTCGCTCTCTTCTGTGTCCGATGCTTCGCCACTTGGTACTAATTTTCCTGTTATTTCATCAAATACTAAAGAGGCTTCATCCATTATTGCCTCTGTTACGTATATAGGACACTTAAATCTTAGTGCCAAAGCAATTGCATCCGATGTTCTTGAATCAATTTTAATTCTAGCATCGTTTCTATCGCAGACTAGTTCAGAATAGAAAATGCCTTCTTCGAGCTTTACTATATTTACTTCTACAACTGCTATGTGGAATGCAGATGCCATACTTAAAAACAAATCGTGAGTTAAAGGTCTAAATGGTTTTACACCCTCTAAGCGAGCTACTATAGCTTTGGTTTCGCCTATTCCTATAATTATAGGTAACCTGCGTTTACCACTTTCTTCGCCTAAAATTAAAGCATAAGCACCCATTTGAGTTTGGGTTGCTGAAAGACCTAATATATTTAACCTTATTTTTTTCATCTAAGCTTTTTATAGATAAAATTTTATATTAATGTGAACTGTTCTTTTAAAAAAATAATTTTACTTGTAATTGTGAAACAAAAATAAAAAATTGCTAAGAATATGCAAGCATATAGCCATTAATAATATAAAAAAACTAATAATACTAAATTATGTGAATGTCTTCTGGCTCTATTAAATCTTGAATTGTATATTTAAGATATAATTGGGCTATTGCAAGTACATCTTTTTCGCAATATTTTGCAATTCTATCAATATCATTATCCTCGTAATATGTTTTACCAACCATACTACCATCTATATCGTCTTTTGGTGTAGGGATATCAAATATTGCAGTTAGTAAATCTAACGAAGTATAATGTTTATAGTCTCCAAATTTCCATAGTTCAAGTGTGTCTAAGTGTTTTATTTCCCATGGTTTTTTACCTGCAATATCGAGTGCTACTGGTAAACTTACTGCATTTATTAGCATTCGTCGTGCTATATACGGAAAATCAAATTCTTTACCATTATGTGCACATAAAAACTTATTTTTTGCACTATAGGATTTATCTAGTAGAAGTTTAAAATCAGTTAATATTTGTTTTTCATCATGTCCAAAGTATGATTTTAGTCTAATAATCTTTTTAGTATCAACTATTTGAATGAACCCAACCGAGATACAGACAATTTTTCCAAATTCTGCAAATATTCCTGCTCTCCCAAATATTTCTTCTGGGGTTTCTTCATCTTTTGATATTTTTGAGGCTTTTTTATCCCAAAGCTTTTTCATTCTTTCGTTTAAAAGATCATATTTTGAAACTATAGGAACAGTTTCTATATCTAGGAAAAGGATGTTATTCAATTTTACTTTTGATTCCATACTTAGTATTTAAGATGTTTTTCTACAACTGAAACAAGAGCCTCAATTCCTGCTTTATTATGTCCGCCTTGAGGTATTATTAAATCGGCATATTTTTTTGAAGGTTCTATAAATTGATTGTGCATTGGTTTTACCGAATTTTCGTATCTTTCTAATACCTTTTCTACAGTTCGTCCTCTGTCAACAATATCTCGCTTTAAAACTCGTCCAAGCCTATCATCATCATCGGCAAATACAAATATTTTAAGGTCAAATAAGTCTCTAAGTTTTTCATTTGTTAAAATGAGTATTCCTTCAACAATAATTACTTTTCGTGGGTTTATTTGCTTTGTTGAATCGGCTCGTGTGCAAGTAAGATAAGAGTATATAGGCTCTTGAATTGCTTTGCCTGCTTTTAATGATTTTATATGTTCAATAAGATATTCAAATTCAATGGCTGAAGGATGATCAAAGTTTATTTTTTGTCTTTCTTCAAGTGGCAAATGGCTATTGTCTCGGTAATATGAATCTTGAGATAATACAGCTACTTCTCCTTTGGGTAATTTTTCAATTATTTTTCTAACAACAGTTGTTTTACCTGAACCTGTTCCTCCTGCAATTCCAATTATTAACATAAGATAAATTTTTCAATTATTTTTCTATTTTTCAAAAATAATAATTAAATTTAACATGTCTATTCTTTATACCATTAAAATTAAAAAAAAATGATAAAACATATTGTAATGTTCAAATTGAAAATAGCTTATAATAATGATGAAAAAATAATATTTTCTGAACTTATTAAAAATAAGTTAGAACAACTTCCTTCGCAAATTAAAGAAATTAAGTTTTTTCAGGTAGGAATTAATGTTAGTAAATCCGAGCGAGCTTACGACATGGTTTTGGTTTCAGAATTCAACAATTTAGAAGACTTGAATATTTATGCAAAGCATCCTGCTCATGTAGAATTTATAGATTTTTTTTCGCAATACAGAGAAAACTCTATTGTTACTGATTTTGTTCTTTAATTTATACTATCATATTATATAGTATAAACTTGAATATGTAGTATATACCAAATAAACATCAAAATTGCCGACAAATCCTTCATCTTTTCCTGCACTTAAAATTTAAACCGTAGCTATGGCTATGCTTGAAATTTTAAGATTGTAAAACAAAAAA
>JAOZLS010000245.1:0-2826 GCA_029934705.1 Bacteroidales bacterium
AATTCATCGCTAGCCTCTGCATTCACACCTCTAAAAATTGGCGGCGTTTGATTAGAACTAATAACTTTCTCGTCTTCTAATATTAAAAAACTCGTGTATGGAGTAATTATACCATACCTCTTTGCAAGTCTTACAACTTCATTTGAAAGCTCTTTATTTTCGCCATTAAGTCGTATTTGATCTAATAAAAAGCCAACTTTTCGAGTTGCCCAAAGCAATGAAATAAAATCATTATCGGTATTAGTTTCAAAAGAAATTTTATACTCAAACTTTCGTATATTACCGTTAACTTTTCCAGTTATTACTAATTTTGATTCACTATTTTTGTCGAATCTTCCTAAAATATTAACAGAAGAACCTTTAAATAAATCTGGTATTTTGTGAGGATAATAATCACTAATTTTTGTTTTCCCATTTATACTTATTTCTATATCACTTAAAACAGGATAGCTAATTTTGGAGAAAAAGTTAGAAATTTTCAATTCAATATCTTCATTTTCAGAAATATATGTTCTAAAAGCATTTGTACTATTAGTAATTTTATCGAGCAAATGTGTATTTATATCATTCCCAATACCAAAAGTAAAAATTCTATTTTTTGAATTATTCTTTTCATTAATTAACTTCAATAATTTGCTATTATCTGTTTCGCCAATTGTTGGTTTACCATCGGTTATAAATATTATTGTTTCCAACCCTATTTGACTTGTATTACTCGCAAATGCCTTGCTAAAAGCATCTTGTACATTAGTTCCACCAACTGGTTTTAAGTTATTTATAAAATTTAATGCAGTCTCGGTATTCTTTTTATTAGCAATAACTTGTTTCCCAAATAAGGAGTTGGCAAAGGTTGAAAATTTCACAATTTCAAATTTATCGGTAGAATTCAAATTCGATATGCAATAAATTAATGCAGCCTTAGCCTTATCAAGCTTCTCCCCTGCCATACTACCTGATACATCAATAATAAATGTGATATTTTTCTTTACTAATTCATCACTTTTATCGACAAAAGCAGGACTTATATTCATAAAAAAGAAGCCATTTGTAGTGTCATTTTCAGTAAATGTCATTACTGAAAGCCCAACATTTTGAGCAGAATATCCAATAAACAACAAAAAATCTTTATCTGGTTTTACTTCTTTCTTATTAAAAGTAATTTTGGCATTTTTTTTATCACTCTTATTTATAACAGTCTCGTATGTTGGTGAATATAAAGTAGTAATATTTTTATCTGACTTTATATCAACATTAATAGAAATATTTTTAAGAGGTTTGGCAGAATATTTTTCAGTATTTAAAGGAAAAGTATATTGTGTTGCATTATTATCAAAATCAAGTATTTGCGTATAAGAAATAGTAATTTTCTTTTCTTTATGTGCTTCAATAGGAAAAATTCTTACTTTAAAAAGCTCTTGCCCATGATATTCAAGTAATGCGGGGTCTTGCATTTGCCTAACAATATCCTCGTAAATCTTTTTAGCACTTTCAGCATCAAGTAGTTCTGCTTGCATTTTTTTTCCATTTATTTCCATTGTAAAATCCTTAATTACAGCACCTTTGGGTACAGGAAATAAAAACCAGCCTTGCAAATTTACAGAAGACGGATTATAAAAAACTTCCTCAATTGTAGTTTTTGCAAATAGATTAAATATATCAACATCTACATTTAAAGACCTAACTTCCATGGTATAAGGATTGAATCGGTTAGATATAAGAGTATTTTGTCCTGGAGGAGAAACAATAATAAAACCTCCAGCAAAAACTATATTTGCATAAAAAACAATAAATAATGTAGAAATAATTTTAGTTAAAGATTTCATAATATGTAATTTAGATTAAATTATAGATATTGAAAATGAAGTTATTGAACCCAGTCCAAAAAATTGGATTTTATAATTTTAAAAGCGATTTTATTTTTTAAAAGTAAAGTTCATTTCTTTTGCTTGTTGCTGAACTGCATTAACCATTGCTGTACCAAGAGTATTCTCCTGAGCATTTGATTTATTGACTTTAGCTACATAAGCAATACGCTTTTTATTTAGCATATTAATCTTATCCTGAATTGCTTTACGATCTGTTTTCATTTTACTAATATATGCCTCACGCTCCTTAGACGTCATTTTTTTCATTTCAGGAGGTAGCTCATCATCTTGTATTTCAGATAGTTTAACACTTCCATCGTCAACGGCATCAACTAAATCCCACGAAGAATTATTATAAACTTTAGAACTTTTAGAAACAGCTCTATTCACTGAAGCAGTACGACTTACTGCTCCTGCATTATTATCTTGAGCTTCCTGTCGTTCCATATTTTTTGAGCCAAAAGAACCATAAGCTATATAAGTACTGTTTAATTGATTGCTTAAATTAGTTATTTCTGTATCGAAAGGCGACTCAATGTATGCAACAACTTTGTTTTGATCGATATTCAGATATTTTCCATCTGCTAAATCGGCACCATGTTTCCATTTGGTATTTATACCTTCATCTTTATTTCCACAAAAAATAGTGTTTATTATTATACCTTTAGTAATAGCACTTTTACATGAAGTAATATAATCGTAACTTCCCTGAGTAAACTCTTCGTTACCGGCAATAAAGATAATTTTCAAATCATTATTAGACTTACTCCACTGCAAATCGTTAGTAGCTTTATGGATAACATGACCACAATATTCATAACCACCATTGGTTTTTAGAGAAAACAGTTTTTCAGAAATAATATCTAAATCAGAAGTTAAGTCAAGTACTTTTCTAATATAACCATTCTCTTTTTGAAGTCCATCGTTGCCATATTCGTATAAAGCAATTTCAAGAATTGGT
>JAOZLS010000245.1:2836-6477 GCA_029934705.1 Bacteroidales bacterium
TTTTTCGGAAGTTGCTAACTCATTAACAACAGACCAAAGCTCAGTTTTTGCTTGTTCAATAAGTCCATCCATACTATTACTAGTATCAAGAATTAGAGCAACCTGAATTTTTGATTGTGAGTATGTTTCAAAAGAAAACAATGTAAGGAAAGAAAGTACTATTATTGAAATTGAAATTTTAAGAATATTTTTCATAATATAATATTTAAAGTGTGTATTTTATATTATGATGAAATATTTCAAATTTTCCATAAAGTGTAATTAGGAATTATTCTTATAAATAAAAAACAAGTAAGAAAATATGTTCTTACTTGTTTTTTAACTCTCTGAGAATTGGATATTTATGTTTGTCTTAATAGTTATAAGCAAATACAAGAATATAAGCAAGTTAGACAAAAGGTAATATATATAATACATAGACAAAGATTAACTAACTGACTACTAGCTACTTATTAATACCGTGGACGATTATAATTATTGTTATAATGGTTATTACCTCGATTATTGTTATATGAAGGTCTATAATTTCCAATATAATTATTTAGCTCCCGAATACTACTACTAAATGAAAAAGCAGAATTTACTCTATAATAATTTTCTTTATCAATACAATTTCCATAAGCATATTTTGCGAGTTTCAATTTTGAAGATTCAAAGCTAAACATTGATAAAATATTAGTTACTTGATTTGAATAATACGAGTGTGAAGCTAATGCTTGTTCTGCAATCATTCTTCTATCACTATCAAAAGCTGTATTATCTAAAGTACGCCTAAGACTTGGAACATTTAGTGCTGGCAAATTATAATTTCCATTATTATAACCATTATTCCCATTGTTGTAACCATTGTTTCCATTGTTATAACCATTATTCCCATTGTTATAACCATTATTATTTCCACCTAAAGGCGTTACTTTTACAATTTCCAACCTGTTATGTCTAGTTATTCGAGCAACAACTTTTGAATTATTTTGAATATTAACTTTTCCTCTAAAAACAAGTTGAGAAGCACCATGTCTTCCATACCTCTGAGTTACAACGACATTGTGCATTCCTGGTCTTACTTTATCCAGACGAAAAATGCTTGAAGGTGCATCATAATGTCTATTATCAAAATTAACTGAAAATGAACTATTGTCCCACATTCTCAATACAAAAACTGATTGATGTCTTTGAGCTTCAGCAATATTTCCTAGAAATAAGCTGGTAAAAACGATTAATGTAAATACTAAATTTCTCATAATTTTTTCCTTTATATGTTTGAATATATTGATATAAAGTCAATTTGCATGCCAAAAGTTTTTAACACAACTTTTCACAAACAATATTTAATTGTAAATTAATGAATATCAGCTAAAAGAAAAATTAGTATTAATTTGTTAAAGTATCATTTTTAACAACAGGAACTGAATCACTCTCAAACAGAGGTAAAGCTTGATTTACAGGAAGTTTAATTATAATGTCATCTAAATTTTCAATACTAAAATACTCTTTTATTTTGGAATGTAATTCTGACTCATCCAAAAGACCTTCTTCTATAATTGGCTGACTATCACCTTTAAAGAAAGCTACTCCGAGTAATAAATCGTTTTGTTCTCTATCAAAATAAAATGTATCATTGGAATTACCTATAAACATAAATTTTCGTGCCTTACATTTATAAGATTTGAATTTTTGTGAATAGGAAATTTTCTTTGTAGCATTTGCAAGCCTATCAAAGTTTTTAAAAATTAAATCAAAGTCATATTTCGTATATTTACCAGACTGCCTAATTAAATCGGTAAACTCTCTTGAATTTATAGTAAAGAAAACTACAGCATTACCTTTAACTGTCATCGTTTCTGCCTCATCATCAATTTTACTTTTGTCAACAATTTCAATAATAGAAGTATCAACCTCATTTACAACAACTTTACTCCCTACTGAATCTTCATTTTTGCAAGAAGAAAATAAGAGAGAGATAAACAATAACACAATAGCAGACTTTATTCCAAACATAATTTAATTAAAGTTAATTAAACATCACATAAATAAGTTTTCACAAATGTAAAATACAAAAATACAGAAAAATAAATAATAGACCACTTTTTTAAAAGATATTAATGAAAATTACTAAATTTGCGATAATTATAAAATTTTAATAAAATGGAGAATACCCTACTGGTTATAATAATATCAATTACTGTCATTTCTTACGCAATATCGCTTTGGCTAGATTTTTTAAATTCAAAAAATCGCAATAAAGTAGTTCCTGATGAACTTGCAAATCTGTATGACACAGAAAAATACACAAAATCACAAAATTATGGCAAAACGAATGATAGATTTTCATTTATAAGCTCAAGCTTTTCTACATTACTAATTATCATCATGTTAGCATTTTCAGGCTTTGCTATTGTTAATCATTATGCACTGAGTATCAGCAACAATGAAATAGTTTCTGCATTAATCTTTTTAGGTATATTAGTCTTTGCCTCTGATTTACTGGACATTCCATTCTCACTCTATTCTACCTTTGTGATAGAAGAACGATTTGGGTTCAACAAAACGAACATTAAGACATTCGTACTTGACAAAATCAAGTCATGGGGCTTAATTCTTGTTATTGGTGGCGGTCTATTTTCTATATTTATTTGGTTCTATCTAGAAACCAGAGAGATGTTCTGGATTTATGCATGGATTACTTTAAGTGTCTTTTCTGTTTTTATGACAATGTTCTATTCTACATTAATTGTTCCTTTATTTAACAAGCAAACCCCTTTAGAAGAAGGAGAATTAAGAGATGCTATTTCGAAAATGGGTGAAAAAGCTGAATTTAAAATTGATAATATTTTTGTTATAAATGGCTCAAAAAGAAGTACTAAGGCAAATGCGTATTTTAGTGGACTTGGTCCAAAAAAGAGAATTGTTTTATATGATACATTAATTAACGATCTTTCAACAAATGAGATAATTGCTGTACTTGCCCATGAAATAGGACATTATAAAAATAAACATACTTTAAGTAACATGATATTATCATTTGTACAATCAGGAATAATGTTATTTATATTTTCGCTGTTAGTAGATAATCCTGCACTATCAAAGGCACTTGGTTCAGATGTTGTCAGTTTTCAATTAGGACTTATTGCTTTTGGAATATTATATAGTCCTGTGTCAATGATTTTGTCAATTTTTATGAATATGTATTCTCGTAAAAATGAATATGAGGCAGATAAATTTGCTGCTGATTTAAACTATGGAGAATATCTTATTTCAGGATTAAAAAAATTAACTGCTAAAAATTTAAGCAATTTAACGCCTCATCCTTTGTATGTATTTTTTTATTTTTCACACCCCTCTTTACTTCAACGTATAAAAGCAATAAATAATGGAAGAAATAGAACGTAAATTTTTAGTAAAAGGCGATTTTAAAAAGCACATTTCTAAAAGTTATAAAATATCACAAGGTTTTTTATCAAGAATCCCCGAAAGAACTGTTCGTATTAGAATACGAGATAACAAGGGTTTTTTGACAATTAAAGGGAAAAGCACTGAAGATGGCACTACTAGATTTGAATTTGAAAAAGAAATAAGTTACACAGAAGCCTCAGAACTATTGAAAATATGTGAGCCTGGTATTATTGAAAAAACACGTCATA
>JAOZLS010000246.1 GCA_029934705.1 Bacteroidales bacterium
GCCAGTTTAAGCTTCATCTTACTATAAAAACATTGCACAATAGCCAGTTTAAGCTTCATCTTACTATAAAAACATTGCACAATAGCCAGTTTAAGCTACATCTTACTACAAAAACATTGCACAATAGCTAGTTTAAGTAATATATTGCTATTGTTACAACCATATTGAGTGATATAGATTAAAATTTTGTCATAATTGATGTGTAACATTCTTTAATTCACAATTATCAGTAGTGCTCCTCTTTATAAACTAACTTTATTTAATAACAATGAGACTACTCCGAAAAGTCGAACTATCTGATTTTTAAAGTTTTTTTGCCCTTAATCACTAAAGAGAAAGCTTTAAAAACCAGATAGTTCTCAAAGTCCCCTTCAGGAGATTTAGAGGTATAATGACTTTTAGGAGTGGACTCAACAATGGTTCGTTAAATTTTGGCAAAGTTTGAACTTGCAAATAACTAAAGCATTAATAATAAGCAATATAATCAACAAACAGCAACTTTGCCAAAGTTCTCTAAATTAATTATTTACAAAAAAGCAACGAACTGTTGTAATAATAAACAATAAACAAACCTAAAACTCGCAACTCGTACCCCGTAGTATTTACACACCAGTATGTCCAAAACCGCCAGCACCTCTGTCGGTTTCGTTTAAAATATCAACTTCAATTAAAGTAGCATTTTCGTGTTTTGCAATAATCATTTGACAAATACGTTCGCCATCATTTACAACAAAGTCTTGATTTGAAAGGTTAACTAAAATCACACCTATTTCTCCTCTATAATCGGCATCAATTGTACCTGGAGTATTAAGAACTGTAATACCTTTCTTGTATGCAAGACCACTTCTTGGGCGAATTTGTGCTTCATAACCTTCTGGCAATTCAATAAAAAGCCCTGTTTTTATAAGAGCTCTGTCGAGAGGCTTTAAAATAACTGGTTCATCAATATTTGCTCTAAGATCCATTCCTGCGGATAAATGCGTCTCATACTTAGGGAGTTCATGCTTAGAATTATTTACTATATTAATTTTCATATTTATAATGTTTAAAAATTGATTTTATTGTTCAAATATGTTAAAAAAAATTTTAATAATCCAATAGAAATTGCGTTATTTGATGTCTTATTAAAAAATTATTAAAATTTAAATATAATGAGTGAAAAAATAATACAATCTCTTAGGGAATCTAAGGGAGCTCGTTGGGGAGCATTAGCAATTATTTCAATAACGATGTTTGCTGGTTATTTTTTAACCGATGTAATGTCTCCTTTAAAGCCAATGCTTGAAACAGAGTTTGGTTGGTCTAGTACAAATTACGGAATTTTCACAAGTTCGTATGGCTGGTTTAATGTGTTCTTTGGAATGCTTATTCTAGGAGGAATTGTACTTGATAAGCTGGGCGTTAGATTTACAGGTCTTGCCGCATCAGGAATTATGGTTGTTGGAGCAGCTATTAAGTTTTGGGCTATCTCTAACCCCGTTTTGCCTACAGAAACAATCTTTGGTATTCATAAGCAAGTATTTTTAGCATCAATGGGTTTTGCTATTTTTGCTGTGGGTGTTGAAGTTGCAGGAATTACTGTTTCTAAAATTATTGTAAAATGGTTTAAAGGAAAAGAAATGGCATTAGCAATGGGTATGCAAATGGCCGTAGCAAGATTAGGAACAATGTTAGCAATTGCTGCACCTGTACCTTTAGCAACATTCTTTTCTAATTCACATAAACAAATTGTAAATGGAGAAATTGTTGAAAAAATGGGACCAAGTATTTCTGCTCCTATAGCTTTTGCATTAATATTATTATCTATTGGATTTATTGCATTTTTCATTTATATGGCTATGGATAGAAAATTAGATGCTTCTATTATAGATTCAGGAGAGGTTGATGATGAAGAACCATTTAAAATTAGCGATATTGCAAAAATCATTGTTAATAAAGGATTTTGGTTAATTGCGGTTTTATGTGTATTGTTTTATTCAGCTGTTTTTCCGTTTATTAAATATGCAACAGATTTAATGGTTAACAAGTATGGACTAGCTCAAGATGTTGCAGGTTATATTCCTAGTTTATTACCTTTAGGAACATTATTCTTAACCCCCCTATTTGGAAGTATTTATGACAAAAAAGGTAAAGGTGCTACAATGATGATAATTGGTGCTGGTCTAATTATTTTTGTTCATACTATATTCTCGTTACCAATTTTAGAATATTGGTTTGTTGCTGTTATATTAGTTATTATACTAGGAATTGCGTTATCATTAGTTCCTTCTGCAATGTGGCCTTCAGCTCCAAAAATTATTCCTGAGAAACAATTAGGAACAGCTTTCTCATTAATTTTTTGGATTCAAAACTGGGGCTTAATGGGAGTTCCTGCATTAATAGGTTATGTTTTAGATAAAACAAACCCCGAAGTTTTAGCCGCTAAAGAACAAATTGCAAATGGAGTAAAAATGGATATTCCTTTATACGATTACACTTATCCTATGATGATATTTGCTAGTTTAGGTGTATTAGCAATTATTGTTGCTTTGCTATTAAAAGCCGAAGACAAGAAAAAAGGTTACGGATTACAATTACCAAATATTCAAAAATAAATAATAATTTATATAGAAACCGTTTGTAAATAAACAAATGGTTTCTTGTTTTTGAAACTTTTTTTGATCCTTTAGCTCAGTTGGTTTAGAGCACTTGCTTGACAGGCAAGGGGTCGGCAGTTCAAATCTGCCAAGGATCACTTTATAATTAAAGACTTACATTAATTTGTAAGTTTTTTTTTGTTTTGGATTTGCATACTTTTTGAAAGTTAATGATGAGGTTTTAAATTTCAGTTATATATTTTTTGATATGACTATCTCTCAACATCAATATTAAATAAAGGAAAAAAATTACCGATAGCAATATCTTCAGCATAAAACCTATTTATACTGTCTTCAACCTTAATTAATGGAAAATAAGTTAAAGAAACATTTTCTAGTATTTCTTTAATCTTGTTATCCGAATTATCAAATAATCTTTCAAAACCTATCCTAAGCTGACTTACTGAATTTGGTTTCCTACCTTCAATTTTGCTTATTTTACTTTTGTCATTCGTAACCCAAATATTCTCTGTATTCACTCGCAAGTGCATTGACAAACGTTTTAAAATATTTGTAGATTTTCCAACATATAAACAAATAGCTTTTTTATTATTGAACTCATGTGTTACTGATTTTAACCAATCCTCATTAACTTTTATTTTATATTTAATTTCGTTACCATTACTTTTGCCGTTAATAATATAATTATCTGAGTTTTTTAAGTAATCTTTAAATATATCATATTCGCCTGTCCACCAAAAACTGTAATTCCTGCTTGTGATAATTTTTCATTGCTTATTAATCTTCTTTTTGATTGTTTACCATATATATTGTATAGGCTATTTAGTAGAATCGGGTCTTTCAATAATTCTTGAATTATTTCAAACTGTTTGTTTTTTTTACTTTCAAATATTTTACTATCAAATTTAGGAGTTATAATGTTTGTTTTATTTTCCATAATTATTTAATGTGAGTTATTATAAATCTATTTTCTCAAGTTTAAAACCATTCTTCGTAGCAAATATAGAAAGGTCTGCAAGTATTTTTTCTGTTGATTCTTGATTGTAAAATTCTTCTAAGTTGCATATTTTATAAATTGTATCACCAAATCGTCCTTCTCTATCATCAATGTTAAATAACTCAGGTGAATGCCATTTATAATCTTTTTTGTCTATTACGCCTAAAGATAATACTCTGTAATATTTTGTAGTTACGTTTGATTTAACCCACAATATTCCTTAGTTTAAATATAACTTTTGAATAATGTGGGTTAATTTGCTGCTTTGTGTTATGTTTACGACCTCTACGAAAAGCCAATTGACCCAGTTTGGCTAATAATTGAGTCTATGTTAATCTCTTTTACATCGGCTAAAGTCAGTGTTTTTAGTGCAGTTTTTGTTCTTTTCTTTTTCTCGATAGATGCCATTCTTAGGTTTTGACTTTTTACCGCATTTTCTGCAATTTTTCTCATCGTTCGTGCATTTCCAAAGAATTTATCTCTACGCTGGAATAAGTCTGAAATATATTTTCTAATATGAGTTTCGGCTGCTACATTTGGTGTTAAATCTTCCTTCATAAGCATAAATAATGTAATGCTATATAGAATTTCTGGAGTATAATCGTTAAAATGTAGTGTTTTGTCGAAACGAGATTTTAAACCTGGATTCATCTTTAAAAATGTTTCCATATTATCAGGATATCCTGCAACTATTACTGCAAATTTTCCTCTTAAATCTTCCATGTTTTTGAGTATTACTTCTATTGCTTCGTTTCCAAAACCATGTTGTCCTCCGCCTGCAAGTGCATAAGCTTCATCAATAAATAATACTCCGCCAATTGCTTCGTCAATTTTTTCTTTTGCTTTAATGGCAGTTTGTCCTGTGTAGCCAGCAACGAGTCCTTCTTTTCCTGTTTCAACCATGTGTCCTCTTTCTAGCAGACCAAGTGCTTTGTATATTTTTCCAAAAATACGAGCTACTGTGGTTTTTCCAGTTCCAGGGTTTCCTGTAAATACTGCGTGCAATGAGAATTTATTTAATACATCTTTACCTGTTTCTTTGTAATATCTAACGAGCTTTATTAGTTCGTTAATTTCATTTTTAACAGAGTTTAGCCCAACAAGTGAGTTTAACTCAAATATTGCATCTTTTAAAAGATTTTCGTCAATTGGGATATTTACTTTTTTATTTAATTTAAGGCTTTCAATTCTTTCTACATCTTCTATTTTAATTGTTGAAATCTCTTCATTTGATAGTTTTTTCACATTGGCTTTTTTCATTAATCGCAAGCCCATATTCATTTTAGATTCATCAATAATTGAATATACAAACCTCGCGTTTCCAAAGGTGTTATCTCTATTTCTGTATGCTTCGGTTAAAATTTTATTTACTAATTCTTGGGCTTCTTCTTCAAATGAAACAAAGCGTTTAGTAGAGGCATATTCCGATATTTTAATTAATTCGTTGGGTGTGTAATCATCAAAATTAAAAAAGTATTTAACTCTGGATTTTAGTCCTGGATTTGAGTTAATCATAAACATTGTTTCTTTGGGATATCCTGCCATCATTATAGCAATATCTCCTTCGCCATCGGACATTTCTTTTACTAAAACTTCAATAACTTCTTTACCAAAATCTTTTTTATCGTCGGAAGAACGTACTAGCATGTATGCTTCGTCAACAAATAGAATTCCTCCTCTGGCTTCTTCTATTGCTTCTTTTACTTTGGGTGCTGTTTGTCCAATAAATTCGCCTACAAGGTCGGTTCTGTCAACTTCGTGAACATGCCCTTTGGATAAAAGTCCTTTTTTCTGGTATATTTTTCCTAAAAGTTTTACAACAGTTGTTTTTCCTGTTCCTGGATTTCCTGTAAAAACACTATGAAGTGTAACTCCTTCTTTTTCTTCAAAACCTTTTTCTTTTCTTATTTTAAGAAAATCTAGATAATTTATGTGATCAACTACTTTTTGCTTAATGTTTTCGAGTCCAATTAACTCGGTTAGCCTAGCCATAACGTCTTCTAAGCTTTCATCTTCTTTCCCAGTTCCTGTTGCAACCTGTGTAATGGTTGATTCTTGTCTTGTGCTGTTAATTTCAGGGGTTCCTTCTATTTCGCTATCACCTGTGGTAAATGATGTTGCTGCAATAAGAGTATCCATAAAAATAATTTCAACAGAATATTTATCATCCATCCATGAGCCAGGCGATGAGTTTCCCCAGCCTTTTTGGTACTTAAAGATTTTATCTTTAGAACCGTTGCCAATAGCTTCAATGTTTTCTACTCTTGCTTTGTGCAGCCCTGCATCGTCGTAAAAGTTGATATAATATTCAAAAGACCAATTTTTGTTTGTTTTAGATTTTAATTCTAATTCAACCCAAACATATCTTGTGTCTTTTTTATTAAATTGGGTTAGATATTTTCTTTTTTTTGTTTTCCATCCATCATAAGGTCCTTCGTATAGTTTTATGCCAATAAGCTCAAAATAAGGGTTGTTTGTACTTGTGATAGTTCCAATATCATATATCCAAAACTCTTGGCTTCCAACTAAATCGTCGTCAATATATGCTTCGCAAACATATTCTCCAGCTTTCCAAAAACCACCAGAAGTATCAACGCCCCAGCTTTCATATATCGAAATAGTGTTTTTTTCTTTGCTAATTGTTTGGCTGTTTTCTAAGCTAAATATTTCTTTTCGTTTTCCTTTTGCAATATCAAAAGCTTTAATTGTAATTTTAGCGTCCCAGTTTTCTTCATCAAATAATTTATTGTAAAATGAAAATTCAGTTCGTAAATATGAAATTTCAGACTTATCAAATGTACGTCTGTATTTTTTAGTAGAATTAGCCATCCATTCCGAT
>JAOZLS010000247.1 GCA_029934705.1 Bacteroidales bacterium
AAATTAAAATCTTGGTTATTATAGTTTTTTTGCCCGAAACCTTTTTAACAGGAATAGTTAAAGCCTGTACTCCATTTGCGGCTAATATATTACATCTATTTTTATAAGATTGTTTAATATAATTTTCATGTTTTTCAATAATAATATTTTTATCAGCTAAAAACTTTGACATATATTGAATTGTTGGAAAATAGGTGGTTGCAAGTATAATTTTGTTATTCATTATTTTTAATAATTATTAAGAAGTACAATTATACAATTAATATTTTACAATATAAAAAAACAATAATAGCCTTCTATTTGATATTAAAAAAAACTATTGTAAATTGTTAAAAATTATATAAGAAAAAATTATTTTTAATCATTATAATTAATATATTTGCATCTTTAATTATTAATAACAAACTAAAAAAACACAAAATGGTATTAACAGGAAAAAAAGCACCTACGTTTACTGCACCAGCCGTAATTAATGGTGGAGAGGTAGTAGAAGATTTTAATTTAAACGATTATATTGGCAAAAAAGATATTGTACTTTTCTTTTACCCAGCAGATTTTACTTTTGTTTGTCCAACTGAAATTATTGCATTTCAGGATAAAATGGAAGAGTTTGAAAAAAGAAATGTTCAAGTAATTGGAGTTTCTACTGATTCTCAATTTTCGCATTGGAAATGGTTACAAACAGAAAAAAATGACGGTGGAATTAAAGGAGTAAAATATCCATTAGTTGCAGACCAGTCAAAAACAATTTCTTTTGACTATGATGTTTTAGCTGGAGATTATGAATATAACGATGAAGGCGAATATGTTTTTATAGGAACTCCTATGGCTTATAGAGGTTTGTTTTTAATTGATAAAGATGGAACTGTACAGCACCAAGTTGTAAATAATATGCCTTTAGGTAGAAGTATTAATGAGACATTAAGAATGATTGATGCTTTACAGTATTTTGAAAAGCATGGTGAAGTTTGTCCTGCAGATTGGAAAGAAGGCGATAAAGCTTTAGTTGCAACTCAGGTAGGAATTGCTTCATATTTAAGTGAAAAATAAGAGATAACATATAAAGTAATATAAAAGCCGCTAATTAGCGGCTTTTTTTGTTTGTTGATTATCCGTCTGACCGCTTAGAGCGGTCGGACGGGTGTTGGATAGTATAATTTGGTGACTCGAATACAACTGGTTTATAACATGTTACTTTATCAACATTAGCTTTAAATTCATTGATTACAAATATAAATTGTTCTTCACTTATTCCTTGGTTTATCATTCTAAACCTTCTAGAATCATATCTGGCTGCTTCTTGTTTAAAACTTTCTTTTATATATTCAGCTATTGCTTCTACAGTTTTTGTTTTTTTTCGTCTTCTTCTATTATATGATTTTTAGATTTTCATCAATAGAGGCAGTCATAATCGTTTTTCTCCTTCGGAGTAATGTGCTAAAGGAATTACAGAAACAATATCTCATTTTTCGGAAATTGTATATAGTTTTGTTTGTAAATATGCTCCATTCATTCCGCCCCAAACGGCAGAGTAGGGTAGTTCGTCAGCAATTATTATGTGGTAATTTTTGTTTTTGATTGTATTTTTTCAAAATAGTAATATTCAGTTTCAAAAGCAATTTGCCTTCAATATTATTTTGATTAAAACCTCCAGCCGTATCAGTTAAAATATCTAAAAATTTGTTTTCTACTATTTTGTGTTTTTCTATATTTGCTGGCAGAAATGGTAGTTTGAGAACTTCAAAATTTTCAATAAATTTTGTTAGTTGTTCAGTTTTATTGTTCAAATCATCCGTTTTGTCTGCTGATACCAATTATGAGTCAGAGCAAGCCATAAATATATAGATGCTAAATTGAGTTTAGCAACTTGTACTAAACTAGATTTAGTATGAAGAACAAATGTATAATAGATGAGTGTTAAACTATTTATTGTGAACGATTTCTTGTTTATTTCACGAACAATGAAAATGTAAAATGTTTTAACCAACAATTTGTAGATTAGCCAATTTTCAATCCTAGAATAAGAATATCATCTGTTTGTTCATTTCCGCCTTTCCATGTTTCAAAAGTATCATTCAGAATTTGTTCTTGTTTTTGAATATTTTCTTTATGAATATCCAATAATATTTTCTTGAAATTTTTTGTTTTAAATTTTTGTTTTGTTTTATATCCAAACTGATCAGCGTAACCATCAGAAAATAAATATATCATGTCGTCTGTTTTCATATTTGTTTGATGCGCAGTAAAGCTTTCTTTTTCCTTTACATGAATACCAACAGGCATTTTATCTGCTTTAATTTCTATTAGTTCATTGTTACGAATTAAGTATAGAGGGTTATATGCACCAGCAAAATCAAGTGTTTTGTTTTCTGTATCAATAATACAAATTGCCATGTCAAAGCCGTCTTTTTGTTCGCCTTTATCTCCTGTTTGTTTAAGTGAAATTTTTATTTTAGTTCGAAGTTCATTTAGTATTCTATTTGCACCATGGCAAACGTCTTTATTAATTATTTCGTTAAGCATTGAGACACCCAACATACTCATAAATGCTCCAGGAACACCATGTCCTGTAGAGTCGGCTACAACAATAATTAGTTTGTTCCCTTTTTCTTCGACCCAATAAAAGTCACCGCTTACAATATCTCTAGGCTTGTTAAATACAAAGTATTCTGGTAAAATCTGTTTCATATATTCTTGTGCAGGAAGAACCGCTTGTTGTATTCTACTTGCATATTTTATACTATTTTGAATTTTTTCGTTTTTTTCGGTAATCAGGCTATTTTGCTCGCTTACTATTTCGTGTTTTTGCATTAAATCATTTAAACGTTTTCCATATAAATCGAAAATATATTTTCGCCAACTTGGATATTTATCTATCCACTGTTTTGACTGATCAGCACTTATAACGATTGTTTCTGTTTCTTCAGTTGTTATACCTTCTTGTCCTCTGTTAGCTGTTTTATGAATTATTGCATCAAGTGCAATTATACAACTTTCACCTTGCTCGATATTATAAACAGTAAAGCGTTCTCCTTTTTTGTCTTCTTTTGAAACATTTATTGAGCCTTTTATAACTATGGGTACTGCTCCAGGTTCGGCTATATTACCTTCAAATTTGAAACCTTTAGAAAATTTATGTATTTCAAATTTTAATAACTCTTTGATTAATTCTGTTTCAAATATATTGTTAAGATTTTCGATATTATTTTTCATGATGTTATATTTAGTGTTTTTTTACAAAGTTATTAGTTTGAAGACAATAAAAAAACATAAGTCGATAAAAATTTATCGACTTTGTATTTATAATTAATCCATGTTTATGGACATCTAAGGGATTGTTATTTAATAATGCCTAAATAGTTTTACCGTTAACAATTATTTTGGTATTTATAATACCCAGTTTAGCAACACAAGTAGTAAGAATTTATTTACATAGTACCCATAATGAGACTTATGTTGAATAACAATAACTTATAGATTTGAAAAAAATAGAAAAGAATATATTAATTGATTGTATAGAAACTTTATCTGATTGTCCTGTTAATTATTGTAAGAAAATAATAGGTGGGAAATGGAAACCAATTGTAATATTTCTAATTTTTAATGACATTAATCGGTTCGGTATAATGCAAAGAAGCATTGAAGGTATTAGTAAACAAATGCTTACAAAACAGTTAAGAGAACTTGAAGCCGATGGTGTTATCACTAGAAAAATTTATGCCGAAATTCCACCTCGTGTTGAATATTTTTTAACAGAAAAAGGTAAAACTCTATGCCCAATAATTGAAAGTATGAGGATATGGGGAGAAGATAATATGATTTTAAAGTAGTTAGATAATAGTGAAACGATGCAATTTATTTATTTGCAATTCTTGAATATTCCAAAAACTAACCATAATAATGAAAAGCGAAGTTCCTTGAAATATCGCTTCCCATTACTATATTTCCTATTTATTTGTTAGACATTGCTCCAAGCTGTTTCATTAAACCTAATGCATTAGTTGTTTGCCATTCGGCTATTACTTTTCCATCTTTTACTTCTCTTATGAATTGTCCTGTTGCAATAACTCTTTTATTAGTTGCAGGAATTTTGAAAAAGTCTCCAGTGTTTGTCATTGCATTTGTATAATCTACTGATACAAATCACCTTCAGCAATTACTCTTAGAAATTTCATATCCATATCAGTCATTGCACCACATAATACATTTTTCATAAAACCTATATATTGTTGTTTGTTAATAGGTTCTGCTCCATCTCCAATATAAGTAAAATCATCTGCAAGTAATTCATCAACTTTCTCCCAGTCGCCGCTTGAAATGGCTTTTGATACTCCTAAACAAACTTCTTTGTTTTTTTCTAATAGATCATTTTTCATTTGATATTCTTTTTTAATATTTGTTAATAAACTGTCTGAATTATTTTTGGTTTTATCATGACCACAATCATCGCAGGAGGTTGCTAAAAAGATTGTTCCTACTATAGTTGCAAGCATTATAAAGCCAGCGAATTTTGATTTTTGGCTTCCGCAATGTTTAGCTTTTGAGCCACCTAATTTACATTGTTTTCTATTTGTCATTATCGATAATTTTATGAAGTTAATAATTAATTTTGATTTATTTTATACCACTGAACGGTCTCTTTTATAGATTGTTCAACGGGTGTATGGATGTTTCCAAATTGATTCTTGAATAAAAGTAAACTAACTTAGCAAACCATAATAACTTATTTAATATTCATTCCTAAGTGCTATTGGACCAAATAGGTCTGATGCTTTTCTTATTGCTACTTTAAATTTTTTGTTTTTGTGGGCATTTATACTAAAATTCTGTTGCCGCTTCTGCTCTTGCTTTTCCTTTTATTCCAGTTGCGTTGTTAGGAGTATTTTCGGTTAGCGGAGATCCATTTGTGTCGCCATACATATAAAGATTATCGCCGTAAATAAGTTTCTTATTGCTACCTGATAATCCATTGATAATGGATGTTGTTATAGGTGGAAGAAGTTTGTGCCAAGTTTCAAGTGGTGGCATTGCACAATGATAAATTGTGTCTGTATTTTTACATATTCTTTTTACATTTTTTTCATTTGCTAAATTACCTTTTTTTATAGAAACATTATTAGGTAAATCGAAATTCGCCTTTCCACTTTTGTTTACCATTATTACTGTTTTACCTTTGTCTGACAGCTTTTTTGTTAGCCAAAAGGCTAAAACTCCTGTTCCAAAAACTACTTTTCCCATATATTTTATTAAAAATATTTAAAGACTGTATTTATATTTACAGTGCAAAAATATGGTAATATAAAATAAGGGACTTGTGATTTTGAGACTAAAAACTTATATTTTGGGACATCTGATTTTTATAAGTAGAAGGAGATGTTTTGTTTATTTTTTTGAAAAAGTGATTAAAGTAGTCAGGTGAGTTAAAATTTAGCTCATAAGCTATTTCCTTAATGCTTTGTTGTGAATGGATTAGAAGTCGAATAGCTTCAGCATTAATTCTGTATTGGATAATTTGTTTTGGTGTAATATTTATAGTTTTGCGTGTTAGACGGCTTAATGTTTTTGTGCTAACACCTATTTTATTAGAATAAAATTCAATTCCATGATTATTTTTGAATTCTAAATTTACTAAATCAGCAAATTTCTTAACTGTGTTATCCGTTATTTGACTTGTTGAATTAATATTTCTACTTAAATATTTTATTATTAAGGCTGTTTGTAGGTAAATTATTTCATTTGCAGATTTATTGTTATTTGTTATTTCGGTTTTTATTTCTTGTAAATAGAAGTCAATTTTTTTGAATATTTGTTTATCTGTAGTTGTTTTAATAACACCAGTAAAAGGACAAAATAATTGGAATGAATGAATTAACAAAATATCTCTTGCCTCTTTATTAAATTTAATGCACCAGCCTTTAGAATTTGAATTAATATTATTAAGTTGCAAAGTTGACAGTATTGGTAAATTCACAACTGAATATTTTTCCACTTCAGTTTCTTTATTGTTAATTTTAAGTTTCCCATCAGCATTTTCGAAAAACACCAAATATGAAACCATTTTTTTTTAAAAGTAAGTTTTTTTAACTCATTAAGAAATGAAAATCTTGTTATTTGAATTTTGTCAATCGATTGCGAACTAAGAAAATTGCTAATACATTGGTGCTAAAAGATTTTTGTAAATTTTGAAGACACCTTGTTGGTATGTGAAAAATTTCAGAAATTCTTTTGAGTGCTAAACGATTAGTGATTT
Organism: Bacteroidales bacterium; assembly: GCA_029934705.1. Taxonomy (GTDB): domain Bacteria; phylum Bacteroidota; class Bacteroidia; order Bacteroidales; family JAADGE01; genus DZBS01. The sequence goes on from JAOZLS010000247.1 coordinate 6,251, forward strand.
TCAACGTTTGTAATCGCAAAATTTAGGTAATATACTAAAATGCTCCAATAATTATGAATATAAAGTGTTTATTTTTGCCCTAA
>JAOZLS010000248.1 GCA_029934705.1 Bacteroidales bacterium
GGTAAAAAAGCTTTAAAAATCAGATAGTTCGACTTTTCGGAGTAGTCTCATTATTGCAATTTTGAACAAGTAAGTATATAAAATAGAGCATGCGGGTGTCGCATATAACCTCTTAAATAATTTATAAATATATGAAAACATCAATCTTTTTTGCCTTAATTTTTGTATTCTCAAATTTTATAGCATTCAGCCAAACAGGCACAGTACCAAAGGTTTATAAAAATATTAAAATAGATAAAACAGGTAAGTTTTATTATGAAGAAGAAAATCAAAAGTTTTACGAGTATGATGAAAAATACCTGTATAGTATAAAGAAATTACAAGGAAATCCTGTAGGTGACGCAACTGGCATATTGCTAGACTTTAAAGCTAAAGAATTAACGGGTAAAATTACTTATGGTTTTATCGATTATGCAAACTCAAAACATCCTGTTCCAGTATGGTTTAAGCGTTCGGCATATATAAAAGCAGGAAAAACAAAAATTGATATTAAAAAGAACTTATCAGGAAGATATGATATGATTCATTGGGAGAAAAACGGTTATGGCGTTTTATCTTTCAGGATTTTTAATAAAAAGAATGAAATATTGTATGATGGAATTGTTTCTTTTAAATATGAAAATAAAAAGTTTATAGTAACAGCATCAATAATTGATGGACCGCATGTTAGCAAGTTAACTAGCAATAGTGTTGTTATATGGTTTAATACCGATAAAGCAATTAAAGCAAATATTGAAGTTGAAAGTAAAAAATTTTCCGATACAAAAGCAACTACACATCACGAAATTGAAATTACAGGCTTACAGCCTAATAAAACCTACGAATATACAGTAAATTACGATGGGTTAAAGCAAAAATATACATTTAAAACAGCTCCTAAAACTGGAAGCCGAAAGCCTTTTGTATTTGCTTATGCAAGTGATTCAAGAGCTGGTAATGGTGGAGGCGAAAGAGACTTTAACGGGGCTAATGCTTATATTGCTAAAAAAATAATGGCATTAGCAAGCTATAATAATGCAGCATTTCTACAATTTACTGGCGATATGATTAACGGTTATTCTTCAAGTATTGATAGAACAGAATTAGAATATGCAAACTGGAAACGAGCTATTGAACCTTTTTCACACCATTTTCCTGTAATTGCAACTGTTGGAAATCACGAGGTTATAGGTAAACGATTTGTTAGTAAAGAAGATAATTTTAAGCAATTTGTAACAGGTTTTCCTTTTGAAACAGAATCATCGGCAGCAGTTTTTGCAAATAATTTTGTAAATCCAGAAAATGGTCCGTTAAGTGAAGATAATTCAGCTTGTGACCCCGATAAATCTACAATTGATTTTCCTCCTTATAGCGAGACCGTATTTTACTATACTTATGACAATGTTGCCGTTGTAGTTTTAAATTCTAACTATTTATATACACCAACACTTACTAATGATATTACAGCAGGTGGCAATTTACATGGTTACATAATGGATAATCAGCTAAAATGGCTGGAAGAAACTATATTAAAACTAGAAAAAGATAAAAATGTAGATCACATTTTTGTAACACAGCATACACCAGCTTTCCCAAATGGCGGACATGTAGGAGACGATATGTGGTATTATGGAAACAATAAATTTAGACCAATTATAGCAGGCAAAAAAGTTGAAAAAGGAATAATTGAAAGAAGAGATCAATATCTTGATATTCTTATAAATAAAAGCACAAAAGTAGTAGCAATCTTAACAGGCGACGAGCATAATTATAACAAAGTTAAAATATCGCCAGATGTAAATATTTATCCTAAGAATTATAAATACAATAAATTTAAGAGAAATAGAACTATTTGGCAAATAAATAATGGAGCAGCAGGAGCACCATATTATGCTCAGGATAAATCAACACCATGGACAAAAGCTGTAAGTGGTTTTTCAACTCAAAATGCATTAGTATTATTTTATGTTGAAGGAAAAAAAGTAAAAGTTAAAGTTTTAAACCCAGATACTTTTGAAACAGTTGATGAATACACTTTAAGGAAATAATAAAAATGCTTGTTCTAAAATTATACAAGTTAAATAAGCGACAAAAATCAATTACACCCTTTAGGGATTAGAGGTAGATTAATTGATTTTTCATCTATTATAAAAAGTTTGGGTAAGTTTGTTAATAAGCATAAAATAATAAAATATAAATAAACAATACAGGAATATTTTTATGCAAAAAGAAATAATAATAAATAGTCAAGGAGACGAAAAAGATATTAAACACTTACAAGAAGTACTTAATATTGAAAGAAGTCTTGCTGTATTGTTACTTCAAAGAGGCGTTAAAACCTTTGATGAAGCTAAATACTTTTTCAGACCAGAGTTAAAAGACCTTCACGACCCATTTTTGATGAAGGACATGGAAAAGGCAATACCAAGAATTGAAACAGCTATAAAAAATAACGAAAGAATACTCGTTTATGGCGATTATGATGTTGATGGAACAACATCCGTTGCTTTAGTGTATTCTTTTTTAAGGAAATTTTATTCTGAAATAGATTATTACATACCCGATAGATATAAGGAGGGCTATGGTATTTCAAAAAAAGGAATTGACTATGCAAAAGAAACAGGAGCATCGCTGGTTGTTGCACTTGATTGTGGAATAAAAGCAGTTGATAAAATCGAATATGCAAACTCAATAGGAGTCGATTTTATTATTTGTGATCATCATACGCCTGGAGACAAAATTCCAAATGCAATTGCAGTTTTAGACCCAAAGCGTAACGATTGTAATTATCCTTTTAAAGAGTTGTCGGGCTGTGGTGTAGGCTTTAAATTTATACAAGCTTATGCAGCAACTCACAATATGCCTTTTGAAGAAGTTACAGAGTTCTTAGATTTAGTTGTGGTAAGCATAGCCTCGGATATTGTTCCTATTTATGGCGAAAATAGAATACTAAGCTACTATGGTTTAAAAAAGTTAAACGATAACCCTGTTAGTGGTTTAAAAGCAATAAAAATAATAGCAGGAGTAAACGAGCAAACTTTAACCGTGTCGGATTCGGTATTTAAAATTGGACCAAGAATAAATGCTGCAGGAAGAATAAAATCAGGAAGAGACGCAGTAACTTTATTAATTTCAGAAGATTTAAAACAAGCAAAAGAAATTGGGCTTCTTATTGATAATTATAATAATGACCGAAAAAATATTGATAGAACAATAACACACGAGGCACTTCGTGAGTTAGGAAATAACTTAGATTTAAGAAATAAAAAATCGACAGTACTTTTTAATAAAGATTGGCACAAAGGAGTTGTAGGAATAGTTGCTTCAAGGCTAACCGAAACATATTACAGACCAACAATAGTGCTTACGGAATCAAAAGGTTTAGCAACAGGCTCGGCACGCTCTGTATCCGATTTTAATTTATACAATGCAATAGATTCTTGTAGCCATTTGCTTGAAAATTTTGGAGGGCATAAGTTTGCCGCAGGTTTAACATTAAAAATTGAGAACTTAGAGGGATTCTCTAATTGTTTTGAAAAATATGTAACAGAAAATATAACAGAAAAACAACTTACACCAGTTGTAAATGTCGATTTTGAAATTTCGTTTGGAGAAATAACCCCAAAATTTTATCGAATATTAAAACAGTTAGCCCCTTTTGGACCAGGTAACATGTCGCCAGTATTTATGACGAAAAATGTTGTTGACACCGGTAAAACAGCATTAGTAGGTCAAACAAAAGAACATTTGAAATTAGATGTACAAGATTCTGATGGAAATACATTTGGCGGTATAGCTTTTTCAATGGCACATCATTTTCAAAAGTTGAAAAATAAAGAACCATTTACAATTTGTTATTCAATAGACGAAAATACTTTTAGAAATAAAACAACATTGCAAGCTAGGGTTAAAGAAATTTTCTTTGATTAAAATAATTTTGTATCTTTAGTTGATAAATAAGTACATGTGTTATTTGTTTTTATAGTTTATGTTACCTCTAAATTAGTATATAAAAAAATGATTGAAGATAATCAATACATATCTAAAATATTGCAGTTAGAGAAAGAAAATGCAGAACTCAAACAGCAACTAAACAGTAATTTTGCTACTAGTGGGATTACTCAAAACACAGTAACACAAAATATACTCAATAAAATTGATGCCTTTATTTATATAGCCGACAAAGTAACATTTGAAGTGCTTTATGCTAACGATAAAGTACAAGCAGAATTTGGAAATATTATCGGAAAGAAATGTTGGAGTGTTTTCCAAAAAAATAATAATGAATGTAGCTTTTGCGAATTAAAAGCTTTTAGACAAAACGAAGCCAATAATAAAGTTGATTTTAACTGGGAAAATGAAAATTTAATAAATCATAAATGGTATAGCATTTCTAATAGTATAATACCTTGGGGCGAAAACAATACTGCATTATTACAAGTAATGGTTGATATCTCGGATACTAAAAATAAAGAAATTAGGCTAGAATATGAAAATGAAAATTTCAATAAAATAATTAAAACAATCCCTAATATAATATGGAGAGCTAAAGCTGATGCAAAAGGTGATTTATATGACATGTATATTTCTACTGTTGCTGAAAAGATTCTTAAATTAAAAAAAGGCACTATTGGAAATGATTGGTATAAATATTTTAGTTATGTTCATCCGGATGATTTACCTCTTTTTCAAAAAGAAATATTAAAGAATATAGCAAACCCTGGAAATATTGATGTTAAATACCGACTAATTAATTCAGATGGTGAAAATATTCAAGTATATGCTAAAGGCTCAGTAATACGAATTGATGAAAATACTGTTGAGGCTTATGGAATAACAATAGAATTGTCGGAATTAATAAAGCAAGAAAAAGTTATTAAAGACACCGAAGCAAAATATAAAATCCTTTTTGATTTACTACCAATACCAATTTTGCTGCATAAAAATAAAAAAATAATAACAGCAAATCCAGCAGCTATTCGTTTTTTTGAAGCCAATGATATTAGCCAACTTGTAAACAAAAGTCTGGTTGCTTTTATTCATTCAGAAAATGAAAATAAAGAGTTAAATAATGTTTTTATTGATAAAAAATTAAAGAAAACATATTCTTTTAAGTCAGAAAAAATTCAAACATTAAAGAATAATGTAAGAGATGTAGATATTTTAGCAAGCACATTTAGTAATTTTAACGAAAATGATTTTATACTTGTAAGTATCACAGATATTACTGAAATAAATGATGCTTACAGAGATTTAAACGAAAATAAATCCAGATTAAATCATATTATTGAAAATGCAAACGAAGCAATATTTGTTGTTCAAAATAGAATAATGAAATTTTTCAATAAAAGAACATTAGAACTTTTAGATATAACAAAAGAAGAACTGCTAAATAAAGATATTAGCCCATTTATCTCAGATGAAGATAAAGAAACTGAATTACAGCGACACCAAAAAAGAATAACAGGGCAAGAAGTAGAGCAGTCGTATTACATGAAAATTCAAAGTGGAAAAGGTAGAATAATTCATGCAAAAGTTAACACTCAGTTTATTACATGGAATAACGAAAGAGCCGTAATTGTGGTGCTTGACGATATGACCGAGTATTATGAAACACAAAAAGCACTACAGACAAGTGAAAAACGATATAAAACATTGTTTGAGCTTGCACCTTTTCCTATTGTAGTGCATAAAGACAAAAAGGTAGTGTTGTATAATTCGGCTGTACAAAAATACTTAAAACCAGAAGCTGAAAACTCTATAATAAATAAACCTATAATGGATTTTATTCATCCTGTATCCGCTGATATAGCTGAAAAGCGTATTAGTACTATGATGGAAAACCGCATTGATTTAGGTTCGGCCGACGAAAAATTTGTTACACCATCAGGCGATATTGTAGATTTCGAGGTATCGTCAGTTCCTATTGATTATTTGGGAGAAAAAGCTGTATTAGTAATTCTTAATGATATAACAGAAAGGAACGAAACCGAAAATAAACTGAAGGAACTAATAGCCACAAAAGATAAGTTTTTTACAATTATAGCACACGATTTAAAAAATCCATTTCATCAAATATTAGGTTTTGCCGAGATGTTATTAACAGATATTGATACTTATGATATTGCTCAAATAAAGAAAATAACAAAATACCTAAATACATCGGCGGAAAATGGTTATAAATTATTAGAAAACCTGTTAGAATGGTCAAAAGCACAAACTGGGCGAATTAAGTTTGAACCTCAAAAACTTTGCTTGCACAATATTATTAGAGAAGAAATAGAAAACTTCAATCCTAATGCAATAAAAAAAGATATTCTACTTATAAACG
>JAOZLS010000249.1 GCA_029934705.1 Bacteroidales bacterium
ACAAAACCTTATTCCTATAACAGAAACAAATGAAGATGATATTTTTATTGCAGGTTATCCAAAATCTGGTAATACGTGGATGCAACACTTAATTTCAAGTATTTTATTGGAATCCACTTCGCAAAGATTAACACCAAGATTAGTTAATGAAATTGTTCCTGACGTGCATGCCAAACAATATTACAGACGTTTTTTACCTGAAATGTTTTTTAAAACACATAACTTACCAAAACCTCAATATAAAAAAGTAATACACTTAATTCGTGATGGTAGGGATGCAATCGTTTCTTATTATAAGATGGAAGTAAATCAAAATAAAAACTATCGTTTTTCTTTGGAAGACATGGTAATTGACGGTAAAGGAATATTTCCTTCAAAATGGCATATTCATACGAGGCAATGGATGGAAAACCCTTTTAATGCTAAAATACTTACAGTAAGGTATGAAGATTTAAAATTACAACCATTATTTGAACTACAAAAAATATGTAATTTTGCTAATATACAATTATCAAAGGATTTGCTTTTTCAAATAATTACTGCTAATAACATTAATAAATTAAGGGAAAAAATCAATATTTACGGGACTGATAATGAACATAATTACAAGAATAAACCCGTAACAAGCTTCTTCAGAAAAGGTATTATTGGTGATTATAAATCAATATTAAATAGAAGTCAAATAGAAAACTTTAATAAAGAAGCACACACAGAACTAAAAGCATTCAATTATGTTGATTGATAATAAATTGCTTAATAAGGAAATTTTAAATATATTTCACTCATTAGAGGAGCAAATAGGTCTTCAAATCTTTTTACATGGTAGTTGGGCTGATAATACTACAACCGCATTTTCAGATATTGATGATTTTGTAATAATTGATGATACAAAATTAACAAAAGATGAAATTATTCAGATTGAAAATCAGCTTAGTATTATTGAAAATCAATTTTATAAAATAGACCCTTTGCAACACCATGGACATTGGAAAGTTTATCAGTCAGAATTAAATGATTATAATAATTCATACATTCCTCTTTTTATATTAGAAGATGCAATTTCAATAATAGGAAATAAAGATATAAAAGCAAATGTTAATTATAACAAAACAATAAACGGACTTTATCAAAGTATAAAAACAACAACTCAAAACATTGAAGAATTTTATGATTTATATTCACAACAAAAATTAAATATTTATGAATTAAAACGTTTTGTTGGATCTGTTGTTTTACTACCTCCTTTGCTTTTTCAGTTAAAGGGGATTAACCATAATAAGAGGGAGGCAATAAATAATGCAAACCAATTATTCACAGAAAGAGCTTTGGATTTAATTAAATGGGCGACTGATTTGCGAAATAACTGGGAACTTCTGACTAATAGTTCAGAGTTTGTATCTTTTAGTGGATTACAAAAAGACATGCAATTGTCTAAATGGCATAATTTCAGCAAAATAGAATCCCCTATTTTAAATCCTGAAAAATGTTCATCAATACATTTAACTTCTGATTTAATTAATTTATATGTATCCGAATGTTTAAATATTGTAGATACATGTTCACTACAAAAAAAGAGCAAGTTAAGTTATGATAGTGCATATAAAAAAATAGAACAATTTGCAATTGAAAGTGGAGCAATATTAGTTGGTCGGTTTGGTGAAATAGGAAGTCCTGGTGTTTCAGATTTAGATGTTTTTGTCTGTTTTCCGAATGCTTTGTATAAAAAATCACAAAAAGAATTTTATAGAAAAGTATATGCAAATAAGTATCTGACATACTTCATTGTGCATCCAGCAGTATGCGTTTCCGAATCAATGTTACCTTCTTTGCCTTATTTACATACAATTTCAAATCTTATTATTACATATAATAATAAAATTGATTTGGCATTTTTAAGAATCAAATTATCATCAGAGTATATTGACAGATTAAATCAAATTTGGACACTGTTTTTATTACCTATTGCAGATAGTTATATTAATAATATAAAATATATTCCCGTTAGAAATTTATTATTAGTATTAAAAAATATACAAACATCAATAGATAACTTATCAAGGCAAAAAGGAATGAATAGCAATGAGGTAGAGAGCAGTTTAGACTTAAGAGTCTTAATGTTAGGCAATTGTAAAGAAAACAGGATGCTACTTGAAACTGAATTTAGAAACAGTTACAAAAAATTAATAACTATTTTAAATAAGTTTAACAATACTCACAAATCGAATTATTGTATTCTTAATAAATATTATATATTAAAAACAGGCTATTACAAAAATAACCTTAGTGGTAAAATAAAGATACAATCTTATCCAAAAGAATTCTTTTCAATACTAATGGAAGCATCTAAAATAAGTCCAAATGATATTAATACAAGCCAGTATTTAAAGAACTATAACATTGTTAATAATATATCCGAACAAATGGGGGTTGCGAACCCTTTTATTTTTCTTATACCTCGTATTCCAAAACAAAATAACAATAAATACAAACGAAAAATATTTAATTTATTATCATTATTGCCATATAAATTGACATATAAATTACTAACAATATTTGGAAAATAAATAAACCCACTACTAACAAATACATACGATAGAGTCATATAGCAAAAACCTGCAACAATTTAAAAAAAGCAATAAATAATTAAAAATGAAACACTTACCAATAGCACAAACCGAAATAAAACAAATAATAGAAGAAAATTTTTGTTATGTTGATAAAACACCATTTATAAAACAACTTATTGACGATAAACATAAATATTATTTTCTGTCTCGTCCTCGCCGTTTCGGTAAATCTTTATTTATAGACACGTTACACGCAGCTTTTGCTGGCGAAAAAGAACTTTTTAAAGGTTTGTATATTGAAAAAAACTGGGACTGGACAGTTAAATATCCGGTAATAAGAATTAGTTTTGGAGGAGGAACTGTTAAGAACCCGACAGAACTAAACCAATCAATAGATTTTACTTTGCGTTATACAGCAAAAGATTATAATATTAAACTAATCGAAGAATTTATTCCCAAACGTTTCGAAGAACTAATTATTAAACTTAATGAAAAACATCAACAAAAAGTCGTAATTCTAATAGATGAATACGATAAACCAATACTCGATAATCTGACAGAAAAAAAAGTAGAAGAAATAAGAAAAGAACTTGCCAGTTTTTATTCTGTTTTAAAAGATGCAAGCAAATATATTAAATTTGTTTTTCTAACAGGCGTATCTAAATTCAGTAAAACAAGTATTTTCAGCAAATTAAATAACATAACCGATATTTCTTTGTCAAAAAAATACGCCGACATTTGCGGATATACACAAACCGATTTGGAAACTATTTTCCACGATTATTTACATGATGTAGATTTAAAGAAAGTTAAATTATGGTATAATGGATATAATTTTAGAGGAAATTCTGTTTATAACCCTTACGATGTGTTAATGTTTTTGTGGAACAAAGAATACAAACCGCATTGGTTCAAAACAGGAACTCCAACATTTTTACTCGAATTAATCAAAAAAAGGAAGTTCCATTTGCCCAGTATTGAAAATATAAAAATTACAGAAACTCAATTAGATGAGTTTGATATAAATAATATTGAATTAGACGCTTTATTGTTTCAAACTGGCTATCTAACCATTGATAAAGTGTCGCAAATCGGGGCAAATTACATATATAGTCTGAAAATACCGAACTTGGAAGTAAAAATGGGCTTGTCTGATTATCTTTTACGAATGTTCTACGGAGCAGGCGTAAACTCATACGAAAGAACCGAGCTGGTCGAAAAAATATATTTTTCTCTTTTTGATTGTGAACCCGAAAAATTAGAACAAGCTTTTTATACATTTTTTTCTCAAATTCCACATGATTGGTATCGCAAAAACGACATTGCAAAATTTGAAGGTTTTTACAGCTCAATGTTTTACACCTTTTTTACCTCCTTGGGTTTAGATGTAACAGCCGAAGACACAACAAACAAAGGTCGCATAGATTTGACCGTTAAAATGGAAAAAGCTATTTATATTTTTGAATTTAAGATGAAAACTGAGAAACAAAACGCTCTGCAACAAATTAAAGACAAAAAATATCACGAAAAATATATGTCAGAAAAAAAAGATATATACCTGATAGGAATTGAATTTGACGAAGAAAAGAAAAATATATCAATGTTTGAATTTGAAAAGTTGAGTAAATAACAAAAAAATGAAACCACTATTAATAAATACAGCTGATAGAGGCGGAGCAGCAAAAGCTTGTTTACGACTTCATGAAGGTTTATTGCAACAAAATATAAATTCAACAGTTTTACTGAAAAATAAAACAAATAATCAAATAGCTGAAACTTATCAAATATCATTGCAGGCAATCGAAAGAACTTTAAAAACTAAAATTACAACAAAAACTTTAAATATATTAAAAGAACTAAAATTATATAAACCAAAATCAGACAATTTTATTTCTAATAGACCAAAAGGTTTAGAAATGTTCAGCTATCCTAATTCTAAAATTAATTTATTAAAATCCGATTTATATCAAAATGCAGATATCATAAATTTACACTGGGTTGCCGATTTTTTAGATTACAAATCTTTTTTTCAATATAATAAAAAACCGGTAGTTTGGACTTTACACGACCAAAATCCTTTTAGTGGTGGCGAACATTATACCGAAAAATATTTAGGTATTGATAAAAGTGGTTATCCAATAAAAAGGATTATTACAAAAACAGAACAAAATAAATTCGCTGAAATCCTAAAAATAAAAAAAGAAGCATTATCAAATTTTGACAATTTACATATTGTTGCTCTTTGTTATTGGATGGCAAACGAAGTAAAACAAAGTGAAGTTTTTGGAAAATATCCTGTAAACATAATTCCTAATGGTATTGATTCTACTATTTTTAAACCAAGAAATAAAGCATATTCAAGAGAATTATTAAATATTCCGCAAGATAAAAAAGTTGTTTTATTTGTCGCAGATTCAATTTCTAATAAAAGAAAAGGATACGTTTATTTAGAGCGAGCTTTTGAACAATTAAAAAATAAAGATGTTATTTTATGCTCGATAGGAGCAAAATCAAGCATCTTAAAAAAGAACAAAAATATTATAGAATTAGGACATATTGCAGATGAATTGCTAATGAGCATAATATATTCTGCAGCTGACGTATTTGTTATACCTTCATTAATCGATAATTTGCCAAATACAGTTTTAGAATCTATAATGTGTGGCACTCCCGTAATTGGTTTTCCTGTTGGCGGAATACCTGATATGATACAAGACGGAGAAAATGGTTATCTTACAAAAGAAATAAGTGTACCTGCCTTAGTTAAAACAATTAGTAAGTTCTTGGAAACTTCAAATGTTTTTGATAATGATACAATTAGAAAAAATGCAGTAAAAAAATATTATTTACAAGTTCAAGCAAATAATTATATTAAATTATACGAACAAATATTAAAATAAAAATGCCAAAACTAAGCATAATTACAGTAAATCTAAACAATGCCGAAGGCTTGCAAAAAATAACAGAAAATGAATAATCAAGAAATAGAAGAGATAATTAAAAATGGAGAAAATTCGGCTGTTGAATTTAAAGAAGCAAATGTAAAACCAGATGTAATTGCAAATGAAATAACGGCTTTTGCAAATACTTTTGGGGGTCTGTTATTCCTTGGTGTAGATGATTTAGGAAAAATAATGGGAATTAAAGAAAATTTTAATTACGAAGAGTGGATAATGAATATTGCACGAAATAATATTATTCCTGCAACAAATGTTTTATATTCAGAATATTATTTTGATAAAAAGAAAATAGCAATAATAAATATCCCAAAAGGAAATGACAGACCGTATCAAACACAAAAAGGGAAATATCTCGTTCGTATAGGCTCAACAAACAGGCAAGCTTCACAAAATGAATTGATGAGACTTTTTCAACAAGCAGGTTTCTTTCATTACGACTTAAATGCTGTAGAACGAACTACTTTAAAAGACATTGACTTTACTAAAATAGATAACTACTTTAACAGATACGATATAGATTTTATAAACGAAACAGAAAATGAAAAAATAAGACTTCTGCAAAATACAGATATTTTAACACCACAAAAGAATTTAACTGTAGCAGGTTTACTTATTTTCGGAATAAACCCTCAAAGATATTTACACAATGCCTCTATTTCCTTTGCTCATTTTCAAGGAAATGAAATATCTGATAAGCTTATTGATAAACAAATAATTACTGGAGACTTACCAAATCAGATAAACAGAAGCCTTGCAATAATAAAAAATAA
>JAOZLS010000250.1 GCA_029934705.1 Bacteroidales bacterium
CCAGAAGAATAAATGATAAAAATTTTGATTTGTGCTTAATAATATTTGTCCATATTTTGCATTTAATGGCGGTATTTCAAATAATATTGTCATTAAAGGTACAAGTGCTGTTAGAATAGCAACAATAACGTTGCCTGTTAAAAAATGTCTTTTAAATGTTGTTGAATAAAACCATAGTAAACCGGTAATAATGATATAGATATATACTATTTTCCAAAGATTTATTTGGTAGGATATATATAAGCCAAGTATTATTCCTATAACATTTAAAACAACATGCAGGTTCATTGCAATACGCCTGTTTATGTGTTTTCCTACAATAACTGTTGACGGTCGGTTTAGCAAATCGGTTTTTGTATCGAAATAATCATTTATTACGTAACCTGCTGCTGCTAATAATACTGTTGACATTACTAAAAAGAAAAAATTAAGGTCGCTAAATTGCGACAAATATCCATCTTTAGTTAACATTGGTAATATTACTGCATATCGCATTAAATATTGTGTTATAACAATAATTAATAGGTTTTTTGCTCTTACAAGATTCAAATATTTAAGAAACATCTTTTTATAGTTTTAATTTTTGCCAAATATATTATAAAATTTCCACAGAAATAACTGTATTGCCAATTTGTATGTCATGAATTATATTTAAGCCCTCAATTATTTTACCAATTACTGTATATTTCCCATTAAGATGAGGCGTTTGCGTGTGTGTAATAAACCATTGCGACGACTCAGTATCTTTTCCTGCCGATGCAATTCCAACTACTCCTTCATCATAAAAAATTGAAGAAAATTCCGAACGAATAGCAAAGCCAGGACTCCCCCACCCGTCGCCTCTTGTGCAACCACCTTGAATTACAAAATTTTGAACTACCCTATGGATATGTTTTCCATCGTAAAATTTATTTTTTATAAGCTCTAAAAAGGTAGAAACCGACACAGGTGCCTGATTAACATTTAACTGCATAATAAAATCGCCTTTTTCTGTAATAAACTTAACTTTTTGGTCGGGCTTTATTCGCTTTATAAAATCAAAATCAGGTGTTTTATATTCTATTTTAATTGGTTCGTTATTATTACTGCCGTTAATATAACTATCGGTTTTTATTAGCTCGTTATACGCCTCTATATCAGCAGGTAAATTACATTTACTTATTGCTTGTTTAATAAAAAATGTATTATCGTATATGTTTATATAGTTGAATTTTTTATCACGCAAAATCCCTGCAGCAATGCTCATTAATGCTACATCGCCAGATAAAATTGCTTGTTTAAAAATTTCGGCAAACTCTATTTCTAAATTTACATTTCGCTCTTTACTATATTTTAATGCAAAGCTTGTAAATTTTGAAGAATATCGCATATTCGATAATGCTGTTATTGCTGCTGTTGCTAATATTTTTTCTTCCGTATTAAATGCAATTTGCTTTAAATAATAGTATGTAGCTAAATTATATGATAGTGCCTCAATTAATTTCGCTTTCTCATAAATATTTTCAGAAGCTTCTATCCCCGATTTTATAGCATTGCTAATTTTTCCTTTATTTTCTGAAAATTTTAATGCAGCTGTAAGCATATTTGTTCTGATATGCCTATTTTTAATGCTTTTAGCTAAGTTATAATATTCTTCCGAATTATCTTTTGTTCCTTTTTTTATAAAAAATTCCGAGGCAGTTATAGCAATATGAATATTTTTATTTAACAACAGTTTTTTCATAAGGCTTTCGCTTTCAATATAATCGTAGGCTTGCAAAGAACGAATTGCCGAAACTTTATTTCTATAATCTTCGGTATCGTCTAAAATAATTGCTTTTAAAAAAGAAAGGATTTCTGTGGAACTTGATTTTTTTACAGATTTTATAACGTTATCCTTAGTAAAAAGACTATTGCTATTTTCGAATACGGAAATTAGTATTTCATCGTAATTTGTAACTTCAACATTTGCTCTATAAATATAATATGTACTCCAATACTTAGCTTCCTCTGGTAATTTATTATTGTTAAGCAAATTGAAAATCTTATCAGTAAGCTCGTCGAGTATATAATTTCTTTCTGCAAATTTTGCTACAGCTCTAATTTTTCCTGTTAATACAATTTTGTTACTAATATTAAATTTTTGTTTGTTTATAAAATCTAAACCGGTGTATGAGCCACATTTACCAATAGCAACAATAATTTCGGCTTTTACATTATCCTCTTTTTCAATATTATATGCACTTAAAAGAAAACGTTCTGCCAAAACACTATTTATTTGTCCTAAAGCAAAGGCGGTCGTTTTTCTTATTTCGCTATTTTCATGGTTTAAAAATGTTGAGATGTATTCTATTGCGTTAGAGTCTTGTATTGAGCTATATGCAGATAACGCAAAGTTTAAATACTTATCATCTTTCGAATAATCCGTTTTAATTTTTTTTATAAGATTTTGGGAATCTCTATTATATTGAAATCTTGCAATTTCTTCTATAAGCTTATCATTAAAGACATTACCGTCGGCATAGTCTTTAAAAGGGTCTTTATCTTGTGCTTCGTTATTTTTACACGAAAATATAGATATACTTATTATAAATAAGATTAGAATATTTTTCATTTTTAGTATTTTAAGCTATTTGTTTTGGTTTTAGTTTATAATAGCTGTACTATTTTTAATAATCGAGTTTTCAGCTTTTCGAAAGAAAATCCCCCTAACCCCCTTTAAAAGGGGGAATTATTAAACTAATTAGATATTTATTCTAATATAATACCACCACTATTCTAACCTAGAACCTTTGTGTTTTTTTAAAACACTAAAAATAAGAATAAATAATTAAAAATATGCACTAAAACATTTGTTATACAATTTTCTATATTAAAAGTTATAATTATGAGTCCACTCCGAAAAGTCATTATACTCCTAAATTCCATAAAGGGAACTTTGAGAACTATCTGGTTTTTAAAGGCTAAAACTATCGTTTTACATCTTTAGGGATTAAGGGTAAAAAAGCTTTAAAAATCAGATAGTTCGACTTTTCGGAGTAGTCTCAATTATTGATTAAAATATTTAATATTGGCATTATTTCAAATATAAAAAAACGAGAACTTTGGCAAAGTTTACTTTAATAAATCATTCTGTTGATTATTAATGATATAACAATTTGTAAACTGTAACTTTGCCAAAGTTTAACGAGCTATTGACTAGCACCTGTGAATATTTTTAAACACCAACACTTTAAAAATAGTTACTTCCAATCGTTAGAAAAGTCAATACTCATTCTAAAACTAGTTTTAGATAAATTATATGCTGAAAAAATTCCTAAACCATTTTCAATATTTGAATATACTTGAACTGGTTGTGTAAACGGATTGTCACCAACGCCTTGAGCTTTATTATATGATGAAATATGTAGATATAAATCTTTTGTAATGGATAAAAAATAAACATTATAAGTAGCAGCCTTATCGCTATAATAAGATGGGTATAATTTTACTCTTAGTGAATAATCATTCCCATTAAACATTTCATCATTAATCACCTGTCCTTCAATGCCATTTAGGCTAAAATAATTATAATCTGAACCAAAAATATCATCGTCGGAAGAAATCCATGTAAAATATTCAATAGAATCTATAATATTTATGTATTGGTCATCATAAATTGGTTCGTAGTACGAAACACCTATTAAATAATAATTTTGAACATTGGCTGGGTCGCTAAAGTTTACGGTTAAATCAATAAACGTTTGCATATAACCATCGGAACCATCCTGAATTACTGCGGTATCAATACTTGCAATTTCAACCAAATCAGGAATTTTTGTTTCGGCATGTATTGACTGTAATTTATCGTAACTTATATCAAAGCTATATGTTTTTGCAATATCTGTTGTATCGCTAGATATAAAAATCCCATCTTTTGAGGGAGCCATATTTTCAACAAACACTCCATCAGCATAAAGTTTTACTTCTGCCGAATTTAGGTATTGTAAATATTTTTCATCTTCAAGAATACTCAAACTTTTGCTTACTTGAATTTTTATTAAACTGTCGGGAGTTAAAATTCCATTTGCAACAATTTGTTTTTCTTTTTCATCAATTTTAATATCTACAATTTTTTCGCATGCCGAAATTGTTAAAGCAATTATAATTAATATTATTATATTTTTCATTTTGGTTTTATTTAAAATTCATATTTATAACTAATAGAAGGAATTATTGGGAAAAGACTATATTGCTTTAACACCCTATTATGATGCGAATCGTAGCCAAAATCCATGTAAAAAGGATTTTTTCTGTTGTAAAGATTATATGCACCTACACTCCAAATTCTTTTTCCGTACTTTTTTTGTTTATTAAAGTTTACGCTAAAATCTAGCCTATGATAAGCTGGCATTCTATAATTATTCCGATTTTCAATATTATCAATTAATGGAGTGTAAGATCCCCATGGACTTATATTTTGCAATCCGGCATACCTTTCTAATGCTAATGTATATGAATTTCCTGTACCATATACCCATGTTGCTCCAATATCAATTTTATCGTTAAATTTATGAACCACAACTATGCCAATATCATGTCTTCTATCATAAGAATACGGATATCTTTCGCCAAAGTTAATATTATCAAACTGGCGATATGCCCATGAAAGAGTGTAGCCAATCCAACCGGTTGTTTTTCCATGATTTTTTTTAATAAGAAGCTCAACACCATAACTTTCGCCAACACCACCAATTTCAATTTCATTTTCCCATGCCCTATCACTTCCAACATCATCACCCATGCCTGAAAAGAAGCTAGCTCCTTCCTTATAAGCAATTAAATTAGTCATTGTTTTGTAATAACCTTCAACACTTATATCGTAATCGTGCCCAATTGAGTAAAATACTCCTGCTGCATATTGGGTTGAATTTTGTGGTTTTACATTTTCTGTAACAGGCAACCATAAATCTGTAGGTAATCCAATTGTGGTATTTGTAAGTAGGTGCATATATTGCGTCATTTGCGTATAAGCTGCTTTTACCGATAAGTTTTTGTTAATTAAATACCTAGCCGAAATTCTAGGTTGAATAGAATTATAGAAAGTTTCGTCAACATAAAAGCCAGAATAATGAATTCCAACATTTGCCTTAAAGTTTTTAAATACATTTATTTCATCTTCAACATAAGCATAAAATTCGTTTGCGTATATTGGTTTATTACCAAAAGTAGTATCAATTCCTGTTTCATTATCGTCATTCGAGTTCATTTTAAATGCGTTAATACCTGGTTTAAAAGTATGGTAAATAAAGTTTCCTCCAAATTTTATTGAGTGAGAAGGTGCAGGTCTGTAATCAAAATCGAACTTTACAGCCAAATCTTCAATTCCTGAATAATAATCATAAGACGCTTCATATTCACTATTATTATTATGTGAGTCATTATAATATTCGGAAAAACCTACATCAAAAATATAATTACTATATGTTGCGGTGGTATTAAGAAATAGCTTTTTAGCAAATTTATGATTCCATCGTAAAGCCGAAGTAATATTTCCCCATTCTAAACCTGCCGAAAATTCTTCTTGAGTATGTTCCCAGCTATACTCCGATTCTGTATATGCCTTATCTTTACCATTATATACACTCAAAAAAATTCTATCTTTATCAGAAATTTTGTAGTTGAATTTAGAGTTTAAATCCCAGAAATAATATCCTGCTCTAAATTTCATATCACTTTCTCCAGAAGCGGCAAGTGCTAATTTTTGTAGTGGCCACGATAAAACATCAATGTAAGTTCGTCTAAACGAAATAATAAATGAGCTTTTGTCTTTAATAATAGGCCCTTCAAAAGTAAATTTAGAAGAAATAAGTCCAACTGATGCCGAGCCGCTAAACTTTTTCATATTTCCCTCTTTCATTTTAATATCTAAAACAGAAGATAATCGTCCTCCATATCTTGCAGGGAAACCGCCTTTAACAAGTGTTACAGAGTTTATTGCATCGGCATTAAAAATCGAAAAGAATCCAAACAAATGATTTGCATTATAAACAGGAACTCCGTCAATTAAAATTAGATTTTGGTCTGGACCACCGCCTCTAACATAGAATCCACTTGTTCCTTCCGTTCCCGACTGTACACCAGGTAAAAGTTGTATTGCTTTTAGCACATCAATTTCGCCTAAAAGCATTGGTAACTTTTTAATGGTAGAAATAGGAACGTCAATAACACTCATTTGTGTTTGTTCTGCTGCAGTTTTTTGTCCATATACTTCAATTTCTTCAATTGAGGTTGAAGGAATTGAAAAAAAAAAAATAAATGTTATCAGATATGGA
>JAOZLS010000033.1:0-18488 GCA_029934705.1 Bacteroidales bacterium
AAACAATAAAATGAAACGAAAAATTAATATATATCAATTTTTGTCATGTACTTAGAGAAAATATATTTGTTTGTAGCAGAAGTTTTTCACCTGCGACAGATATGACTGTAGTTAAATTAAGGAACTTATATATTAATCTTTCAGTCGAAAACACCTGAAATAGGCAAAAATTTTAAAAACATACAGCTATTAAGCAACTAGCCAATCTTTAGCTTCTTCAATTGTTGAAAAAGCTTTTGTTTGGTAACCTGAAAAAGCATTTATTATATTTAGAATAATTTTTTTAGCACCTGTTATACCTATAACTGCCGATTTCATAACAAAGGGTTTTCCTAATTTTGTTGATTCTTTTAAATATTTAGGTGCATCACCAAAAATAAATGAATCAGTTAAGTCAGTTAAAACAAGCAAGTTTTTTATATTATTTTCTTTATAAAATTTTGTCCTTTCGATTGTTGCTGTTACTTTTTCTTTAAATTCTTCGGTTTTTTTTAAACCTCTATAATCAAGATAAACTAAATCTTTACCTTGGTGATTAATAATAACTGTATTTTTTGGAAACATAATAATTTAAGTTAAATTTAGATAATAATATATAAATATATGATATTTTATCTATAAAAAAAAAATCTATTTCAAGAATATCTTAATTTTCGTTGCCTGTTGCAGGTGTTTTCACCTGATTGAGGCAAGTTTCTTTTAAAATAAATTTTATTTTTTAAACACCTTTTCCAGTTTAAGTTGATTATCGGCATAAACTCTTAAAAAATATTTACCTTTTTTAAGGCTTCTTACATTATATTTGAATTTATAAGTGTATTTGTTTCTATCTTGTGGTTGCTCAGCCATAATACTTCCAACAAGAAAATTATTTTCATCTCTAATGTTAATATCAACACTTGAATGATGATCTAAAGTATATTCAATTTCGCCAAATAAAATATCTGGTTCATTTGTAAAAACCACGCTTGTGTCTTGCACATAACTATATGCATACCAAGGATAAGTATATTTAATTCCTTTTATTTTAGCAAGTAGCTTATATAACTTTGCCATTTTTAATTTATTATCTACTTCGGAGCCATTTACAGAATTTATTGAGTGATCATTACTCAAACACCATACAGCACTTTGCATAACGCCGTTTGGGTATATATTAACATTAAAAAACTCAGCTAACTCTATCATTGTACTATCTTCCATAAAACCAACATCATATTTTGCTTTAATATATGGTCCGCCATTACTTGCTTGACAGCAAAACCCAAAAATGTTAGCATAAATAGTTTCGCCACCTTTCAGTTGAAGCAATAATTCCTTTATAATTAGGATATCCTGAATTGTAGAATCAATTGAAACAAGCCTTCGTCCTGGCTCAATTCGTATTAAAGTATCTTTAGAACTTAAATTCTTAATCTTAATTGTAATACAATCTCCCGAATATCCACCTTTGCTAATTATTTTTGCACTTGTAATTCCTTCATTTATAGCTTTTTCAATTGAAATGCTTTTCTTCTCAGCAAAATTTACAAAGGCTAATAATATTACAGATGCAAAAGCAAATAAAAATAAATGTGCATTATTTTGTATTTTTTTCATAATAAATAGTGTATTTTAAATAAATATTTTTTGTTTTGTAATAAATAAAACGCTCTTGCGTTAAAAAATAGTATAAAATTTAAAAATAGTACAAATTTTAAAAGAAAAACAGAAATTTATGAGAAAAAATGTAATAATTATATTAGGAATTATGTTTTTGAGTGTATTCGTTGTAAACGCTCAAAATAAGACAGTAATTAAGGGTAAAATTACTAACGACAAGGATTATAAAATAGTTGTGTTAGAACAAATTCTAACAGGAAATACTGTTGGCTATTCAATGATAGATAAAAATGGAAATTATGAAATTAAAATAAATATTGAGATTTCTGATTACTATAAGCTGAAGTTGACAGCTGAAGAATATATTTTATATATTCCAGAGCCAGGAGAACAGGCAGAAGTGAATTTTGATATTTCAGATTTAATTAATCCTGAAATTAAGAATTCAAAGCATACAGAAATATTTTATACAAGTAATGTAAAATTAAAAAGTATAACCGACAAAAGTGAAGGAATAGCTTTTATTAAAAAGATAATTGATGAAAACTCTAATTCGCTAGCTTGTTTATTATTTATTGACGATTTAGATATTGGAGCAGATTATTCTTATTATAAAAAATTAGCAAAAGGTCTAGCAAAATATAAAGACAATTACTACGTAGCAGGATTTCTAGAGAAAGTGAAAAATGAGTCTTCATTGGCTGTTGGAGGTCAAGCTCCCGAAATTTCTTTGGAAAACCAAGAAGGTAAAGTTATAAAATTATCATCGTTACAAGGAAATTATGTGTTAATTGATTTTTGGGCAGCATGGTGTCGTCCTTGTCGTATGGAAAGTCCTAATATGGTTAAGGCTTATAATAAATACCATGCAAAAGGTTTTGAAATATTTAGTGTTTCGTTAGATAATAAAAAAGATGATTGGTTAAAAGCGATTGAGCAAGATAAATTAGGAGCATGGACTCATGTTAGCGACTTAAAAGGCTGGCAATCAGCAGGAGGAGCGGCATATAATGTTCGTTCAATCCCTTTTACTGTTTTAATAGATAAAGAAGGTAAAATAATTGCAAAAGGACTAAGAGGAGCAGCTCTTGAACAAAAATTAGAAGAAATTTTCAATAAATAATAAAAAAGTTCATATATTGGATGCTATTGGTTATCGCCAATAGCATTTTTTTTATTTTAAATGCCTATCCGTATATTTTCCTTAGCATATTTGTTTAGGACAAAATTTTCTTTATTTACCCCTAGCCCTAAAGGGTGTAAAGAAAATGTTTGGGAAAGTTTATTGATAAGTGTGTTATTTTAATATTTTATTATGGCAGTATTAAACGATAAACCGAGATTAAAAGATCTTCAGAAATACATTAAAGATATAGGAGTTGAACGTGGTTGGGACAAAAATAATCATTTGGAAATTTTTCTTCTTTTTAGCGAAGAAGTTGGTGAGCTTGCAAAATCTATAAGAAACTATACAGGATTATATGCTGAAGAAAAAATAGAAAAAGATATTAACGAGATGGAAGGGGAATTTGCAGATGTGTTAAATTATTTGTTTGACCTAGCAAATTGTTTTAATATTGACCTTGAAAAAGCTTTTAGAGAAAAAGATGCAATAAATGCCCAAAGAATTTGGACAAATAAACAAACTAAATAATAAACACATGAAAAAAGTACTTATAATTATCGTAGCAATATCGCTTATTCTAGCTAGCAACAACCTGTTTGCTCAAAATGCGAGTGTTAATAATGCCGAACTTTTAAAAACCGAACTTGATACAATTTCGGCAAATAAATTGGAAATAAAAAGTATAGCTGTAGATAAAACAGGAGACTGGGTTATATTATTTGGCGAAATTGGTTTTTCTTATGTAAACATTTCATTAGAAGCAAAATCGGCACTAGATACAATTAATTCGTATAGTCTTAATTTAAAAGATATTGATTTTTTTAATAATGGAGCAAGCTTAATTCTTTTTAAAGAAAACGGTTATACAGGTGACTCAGTACCAAGCCAGTTACAAAAAATATTGAAAAAAGTAAATACCGATGGAAAAATGCTAAAATGTGCAGAAAGAACTACAAAAAATGGATTATTTTTACTGTATGATGCAAATTCTTTTTATGCCGAAAAATTATCGGACATGTTTATTAAAAGAATGAAAGCATTACAAAATAGACAGCAAGAAATTAAAAATGCAGCATTTTATAAAGATAACGGTTGGATTATTTTATATGCCGAAAAAGGAATGATTTTTCAAAACTTACCTAAAGATATTACTGCTAAATTAATAGAATTAGGAAAAAAAGATATTACAATTGACAGAGTATTTTTCTTAAAAGATAAATGGGTTATTATTTATGATAAATATAAATACATATCAAATTTATAATAACAAAAACATTTTAGTATAACTCAATATTCATTATTATCTTTGTGTTCGAAAAACAAAAAATAACATTATGCGACACCTAATTTTATTAGCTTTAATTTCTGTAGCAACAAGTTTGTTTGCTCAAAAACAAATTACCGTAAATATATCAGCTCAAGAAACTTCTGTAAATTCTCAGGTATTTAATGTAAAATGTAATTTTACAAAACCTAAGTTTATGACAAGCTATGCTGTTTTTTCAGTTAAAATACCTGGCGGTTTTAGTGTTAAAGAGAAATATAGTAATGTTGCTAATTTTGAATACAAAAATAATATTGTAAAATACACCTGGATTAGATTTGCTACATCCGAAAATTTTAATGTTATTTTTGAACTAACACCTTTAAAAAACGAAATTAAAGAAGCAGAAATATCAGGAAGCTTGATGTATTTAGCTCAAAATAAAAAGGGAATTATTAATACTGACACTGTAGTTATTAATTTTGTAAAAACAAAAGAAGTAAAAATCGTAAAAAAAACAATTAAAAAGGAAGAAGAAAAAACAGTAGTTGTTGAACAGCAGAAGAAAACTGTCGAAATAGTAAATGCTTCAAATAAAATAATTTATTGCAATAGGGAAATTAAAAAGACAAGTAATAAGGGAGAATATACAATTACTTTAACTTTAAATAATAATAGTATTGGAGCATTTAAAATATACGAAAGTTTACCACAAGGTTTTACTTTTAAATCAGAAAAGACAGATAACTGTAGTTGCTCGCATAAAACTGGTGTAGCAGAGTTTAATTTAAAAAACATTTCAACCCAAAGTGTAGTTAAAATTAAATATACATTATTAAATGAAAATGCTGCAAATAAGCCAGCCATATCGGGGCAATTAATTTATATAAAAGACAATAAAGTTGTTCGCAAAATTATTATGAGCAAGTAAATATAAATGAACCTTAAATTACGAAAACAAAAGCTATCAATAACCATAATTGGCAAACAGCGATTTTGGATTGGAGTATCTGCTGGAATAATATCAGCAATTTCATTATCAATATTTATAGATTATTCAAGAGAAGCAATGAGGTTTGTCTCAATACTTTCAGGTGATTTAATGATTTTGCATGAAAACGAAGCAAGCTTTTTTGACTATTTCTTCGCAACAATATCAACAGTGTTTGGTTTAGGTTAAATTGTTCGTTACTTTTTTGTAAATCATTAATTTAAAGAACTTTGGCAAAGCTTGAACTTATCTACATCTAAAGTGTTAATTATAAGGGGTATAATCAACAAATAGCAACATTGCCAAAGTTTACTGAACCATTATATGTTAAATATTGTAGATAATTAAGTTATAGTATAGCTGTTAATCAAGCAACGAGAAAGTTATTTTTAGTTTTTTGTTAGATATATTGGTAGAATTAATATCTATTGATGTTTTTTTTGCGAAAATATCCCAAAAAAGAACGTCCTGATCTTTTTTAGGTTTCCCGTATTTTTCAGTAAAATAAATTACAACTTCGGCAAGAGCCTGAGCTGCCTCAACTTCTTCAAAAAACTCAAGAAAAATTTCTGTTTGATACATTCCATTTTCATCAACAAAATATACAATATCCATTTCTTTAATTTCTTTGTTTGAATATTTATATTCTAAGCTATTTTCATCCTCTATTACTAAGGCTTCTTTTTTTTCTAACTGCTTAATTATACTTGATTGAGTAAACATATTTATTCCTCTTACAATTGAAGAGTCGCTATCATTTATAATAACATCCACATATTTAGCCGAATAATTACCAAAATTGCATGAATATACAACTGTTGCTAAAAGAAAAAAGATGCTGATTACTTTTATATTAATAAATTTCATAATTATTATATTTTTTTTAATTAGGGGTGAAATATTGGCAAAGTTACAACAAATAATGATACAAAATGTAAAACACACATAAAAAAAATAGACGTAATTTGTACAAAATTACGTCTATTAATTAAATTTACTAAGTACTAATAATTTATCTCTTTTATTTCAAAATATGATTGAGGATGCAAACATGCAGGACACATTTTAGGAGCTTTTTCACCTTCGTGTATATAACCGCAATTTCTGCATTTCCACATTATTTTATTATTTCTTTCAAAAACTTTACCTGACTCTAAGTTAGAATACAAAGTTTTAAATCTGTCTTCGTGGGCTTTTTCAACTTTTGCAATAAGTTTATATGCTGAAGCAATTTCTTTAAATCCTTCTTCCTCTGCAACTTTAGCAAACTCAGGATAAAGCTCTGTCCATTCTTCATTTTCGCCTTCGGCCGATGCTTTTAGGTTTTCTAAAGTTGTGCCTATAACGCCAGCAGGATAAGATGCCGTAATCTCTACCATTCCGCCTTCTAAAAATTTAAAAAATCTTTTAGCATGTGCTTTTTCGTTAATTGCTGTTTCTTCAAAAATTGCAGCAATTTGCTCTAAGCCTTCTTTTTTTGCTTGCTTTGCAAAATATTCGTAACGCATTTTTGCTTGCGACTCTCCGGCAAACGATTTCAATAAATTTTGTTCTGTTTTTGTTCCTTTTAATGAGCTCATATTATATGCTTTTTAGTGAAATATTTTTATTTATGCAAAATACATGTTTTTATATGAAAAAAAAATAATATTGGTTGCTAGTAGGTATTCATTTAATTTCTTAAATCAATCTAAATTGACGCTACATTGTCCTTAGGACGAATGCAGGTCAGTCTTAACATAACACTAATTCTTAAATTTCAATATTAATCCTAAATTTTCTTGTTCAATATTCAACATTTTTTTTTAGTTGATAAACTACCAGCATAACCAACTAATTTACCATCGCTACCTATAATACCAAATTAATTCCAAAACACCCTATATAAATTGTTTCTATTTTCCTTTTATGTCGTTAAAATTTATTTCCGTAACTCAGGTTATGCAAAGAATTTTTGCTTAATAAAAGAAAAAAATATTCCAATTTATTTATAGTGCATTTTGATATTAAATTGGTATAATTCTATGACAAGGAATGATTACAGCTATTGAATTTGCTCCATTTGCAGATGCTACTGCCCTTACAGCTTTTTCGTCATTTATTTTTTTTGCTAAATTCAAATACGTTGCAACTTCTCCATACTTTACTTCTAACAAAGCATTCCAAACAGCTTTTTGGAAATCGGTTCCTACCATAAGTATTGGTATATCGAATTCCTTTCTCTCCCCCATTAGATATTCGTCAATTTGCATTCGTGTTTTTAGTAAAATCTCATTATCTTTTTCGATAAATTCTGCATTAAGTCCGTTTTTTATTCTTTTATCAACTGTTTCCCTCATTCGCCTATACCTATAATCAAGCAAACACAATTTATTTTCAAAAGAACCTAAAAGCAATTCTCCAATTTTTGTTTTATAATATTGAATATTTATTTGATTCATTTTTTGCTGAATTTCGGTTATTTAATATCAATATTCTAAATTATAATAATTTTATAGTAGAAAAAAATAATAAACAATAAAATGTTAATTCTCAATTATATCCGGCTCCCTGATAGTTCGATGAAAATAAATATCAACCCACGATTTTAATCGTGGGGGAATAAGAATAAAAGACAACCAAACCGTTTTAACGGTTATTAGCTAGTTTGCTTACATTTCCCTCGACTAAAGTCATGGGTTTATATTCATTGTGTAAACAAATATAACTCAGCATATTTATATCATACCAATGTTAAGAAATAGAACGTTGAATTATTTCTTATAATAAAATAGCTTTAATATAACATCAAAAAACTTTTACTTTTTTTTAGGGGGTAGATGCAAAGTAATATGTCTTAGCTATAAATATTAATAATTAAAAAGTATAAGTATGAAAAATATAATTTTAATTTTCGCAATAATAAGTGTTTTTAGTTTACAAAGCTTTGCACAAATAGTAGTTTCAGGAATAGTTATTGACGAAGATGGAAGTACTCTTCCTGGAGTAAGTGTTATAGTAAAAGGAACGAATATAGGAACAATGACACTCATTAATGGAGAATATTCCATTAGAGTACCCGAAGGAAATAATATTCTTATTTTTTCTTATATAGCTATGAAAACTCAAGAAGTTACAATTAAGGGTTTTACTGTAAATGTTGTAATGAAAGCTGATGAAAATGAATTCGAAGACGTTGTTGTTACAGCCGTAGGAGTTAGACGAGGGCAATACTCTATGCAATCACTCGCAATGGGAAACTCTAGAAATAATTATAGTGGACAAAGACGAAACAATAATAAAAGGAGAAATAAGAAAAGTTCGCAAAACAATGTAGTTATTAGTTCTTCTGATAATTATACTGATTATAACACCGAAGAATATGACAAAATTGAAAGTAATAGTTTTAAAGACGTAAAACAAAATCCTGTGTCAACACTTTCAATTGATGTTGATAATGCAGCATATTCTAATGTTCGCAGGTTCATAAATGGAAGTCAGCTACCACCTAAAGGTTCGGTAAGAGTTGAAGAAATGATAAATTATTTTAATTACGATTACCCAAATCCTACAGGCGAACATCCGTTTTCATTTGTTACCGAAGTTTCGGAATGCCCTTGGAACAAGGAGAATAAATTAATTCATGTAGGAATTCAAGGCAAAAAAATAGACTATGATAATTTAAAACCTTCAAATTTAGTTTTTTTAATTGATGTTTCGGGGTCAATGTCAAGTGCCAACAAATTGCCTTTACTAAAAAAGTCGTTTATGATGCTTGTTGATGAATTAGGCGACCGAGACAAAATTTCGATAGTAGTTTATGCTGGAGCGGCAGGACTTGTACTACCTCCAACTTTTGCATCGGATAAGCAAACAATAAAAGATGCTTTGAACAAGCTAAATGCAGGAGGTTCTACAGCAGGCGGTGCAGGAATAAAGCTTGCTTATGATATTGCAAAGAAAAATTTAATTGAAGATGGAAATAATCGTGTAATTCTTGCTACCGACGGCGATTTTAATACAGGTGTTTCATCAACCGATGCTATGATAGAGCTTATTGAAGAAAAACGAAAAGATGGTATTTTTCTAACAATTCTTGGTTTTGGAATGGGGAATTATAAAGATGGAAGAATGGAGCAAATTAGCAATGCTGGTAACGGTAATTACTTTTACATTGATAATATTAAAGAATCCGAAAAAGTTTTTGTAAAAGAAATGCGTGCAAACATGTTTACTATTGCTAAAGATGTAAAAATTCAAATTGAGTTTAATCCTACAAATGTAAAGTCTTACCGATTAATAGGTTATGAAAATAGACTTTTGGCTAACGAAGATTTTAACAACGACAAAAAAGATGCAGGCGAACTAGGTGCAGGGCATACTGTTACAGCAATTTATGAGGTTGTACCTGCTGGAGCAAGGCAAAATGTAAATACATCCGCCCCATTAAAATATCAAACAACAGAAGTAAGTGAAAACGATGTATATAACGATGAATTAATGACCTTAAAATTCAGATACAAACCTATAAAAGGCAATAAAAGTATTTTAATTGAGAAAACTGTAAATAATACATCTATTGCATTTAACGAAACATCTAATAATTTTCGATTTTCGGCATCGGTTGCTGCTTTTGGAATGCTTTTAAGAGATTCGGAATTTAAAGGAACATCGACTTACGAAATGGTAGCAAAATTAGCAAAAGGCTCAAAAGGCAACGATACTGAAGGCTACCGCGATGAATTTATTAGAATGGTTAGTTCAGCCAAATTATTGAGTAAGAAATAAAATCAAGCTATACATTAATTTACTATAAAGGCGTAATTTTGAATTACGCCTTTATTATTTAATAAACAATATTAATAAATTGAATAATTTATTAATATTACATCAGTTACAGGCACAGCCTGTAAAAATAGAACGACTTAGGCAAAAGCCTAAGCCGAACACTTCCTTTTTTCATTTTGATAGCCTCAGGCGAACTGAGTTTGAATATTCCAGCCTTTAATTCTATTACGACATAACAACGTAAATCTAAATGATAAAATAATAAATCAATATAATAATCTTTTTCACTGACTTTTAGATGATATTGCCTACCAACAAATGCAAAACCTTTACCTAATTCGATTAGAAAGTCTGTGATGTGTTTTGTTAATTCGGTTTCAATTTCTTTTTCAAGTACATCATTTTCTAACCCTAAAAATCCAAATTTATATGGGTCTTTCATTGTTTCCTGTGCTAAATCGGACTACAGAGCAGGTAAGGTCTTTTCAAAATTAGTTATTGCGTTGCCTTTCCGTTCAAAATAATTCTTATCTATTTGTATTTCAAGATTATCTCTTGACCAACCATTTTCGATTGTTGCATTTGCATAAAATACAGCCTTATCAATATCCTTTATCCGTGATATTATAAGTCGGTTATGTCCCCAAGGAATTTGTGCCACAGCTTGTGGCACAAATTCAAATTGCTTTGAATAAAACAAATACAATTGTCTCATTGCATAAACATTCCTTTTTGAAAATCCTTTTATATCAGGAAATGATTTACGTAAATCTGTTGCAAATTGCTCTATAAAACCACTTCCCCAGTTCGTGTTTTTTTGTTTGTCAATAACATCTTTGCCAATATCTCAGTACAATTCCAAAAGAACTGAATTTACAGAAAGAGTAGCACGTAACTGTGCCGATTTTATTTTCTGCTTCACTTCATTTAACCAATCTTTATATACTGTATTTTTCTTTAAATCCATGTTAACTGCTTATGTGTAGCATTTCTAACTAAACTAATACAATAATAATCTTTTATTGACAATTTCTAAAACATCTTGCTTATTTATTTTCATTTTAGCATAACTGAAACAACTTACATTTTGCAAACACAACGTTGCTAACGCAATGATAGTCAAAGACTACCAAAATAAAAAAAAGCGTAAATAAAATCTACGCTTAGCATCTTTATTTATATTTTACATAGTCAGCTCAGCTGGGCTATAATTCATTCTTCTCGTATTTTAATCTTTTATGCACCTAACATAAAATCCTCTTGTAGGATAAGAACTGAAACAACCTGTATCAGTCCATTTATTATTAAGAGAAACTGCATAACAGCGTTTTGCCCAGAAGTAAGTAACTTCACCAAATCCCTTAAAATCTCCATAATACATACGTTCTCCTGCACCTATAGCAGAAAAACCACTTTCATTTGTAGCTCCAACATTAGGGTTAAACCAACCAGTTGTTGATTTTAATTTACCTCCAGCTATTTTTTCGCCACCCAAATAATAAAATAATAAATTCCATTCTGTTTCACTTGGAAGATGCCAGCCTGCAGGACAAGCTTTTAATGCACCTTCATAATTGTATAAATAACCGAACTTATCTATATTAATATTCATATCATCAAAAGACCAACTTTTTTTCCTTATTTTATATGCAAGATTTTCAGCCATCCATATCTGGTCTCCAATTTTTACAGTTTTATAGCTTTTATTATCACGATTATCTATAAAAGTTCCATTAATATCCTGTGCATAATTAAAAGTAAAAACTGATATAAATATAATTAATAAAATATATTTTCTCATCTTTTTTATTTTTCAAGTTAAACCTACCAGTAACTTCTTGGAACTATTGTAATTTTCGGTTTGTGTAGTTTACGGAGCAAATCGAAAATTGCTGTGATTACCAAGAAAATATTACACCTTGTTTTGCATTTATTCTTATTCCTCAATTAAAACTTCAACTCTTTTATCATTACATTTTAACAAAAGTTGATTATTTATGAATTCTTGTGTATTGTTAATACCTCCTTTTTCTTGTATTTGATCTTTTAATTTTTCTGAGAGCTTATTTAGAATAATTATACTTTCACATTCTGTATTCTTTTTCAGAATATGTATTTCCTTTTTAATTAAAAATGTATTAAATACACGTAATTTTAGTTTAATAACTGCTTTGCCATTTTGTTCTATAATACTCTTGTCTAACAATTTGCAATCAGAGCTAATATAAAACTCCTCAAGATTATGTTTTAATGATACTTGATATTTGCAATCAGCTCTATTTATTGTATCTATTAAAAAGTCACTAATATATTCGAGAAGATTTTGAACTAATTTTGCACTTTTAAACTCAACAAAAATATTTTCTCCCTTGAAAGCATTTATTTCTTTATTATCAATAGGCTTATTTTGAGGAATATCATTTACATAAATAATTTCCTCATGCAAAACCTTAAAAGAATTCTCATACTTTGGCTCTGTAATAAGTTTTATGATAGACTCCCATTTATTACCTCTAATATACGAGTTCTCATGTGCAACAGAGTTTCTTAACAGTCTGTATTTGTTAATTTTTTTAAGCTTGTCAATATTATGATTTACTTGAAGAGTGTTATTCATATATGACAGAGAGCCTTTTAAATAATGGTTCGAGTCAGAATAAGTTTTATCAATATTTTCATTTTGCTGGATAAGCAAACATAATTCATAAAACTTATGTTCAAGAAAACCGTAAATTAACAAAAAATAGGCTTTAATTTGTTTATCGATAGAAAATTCATAGTCTTTAACTATATACTTTTCATGAAGCCCTCGTTCTTGTGACCATATATAATCCATTTCATAATTACTTAATTCTGAAAAAGCAACTTCCCTAGCGTTATCGCAATCTGTGTATTTTTCTTTCAGTTTTTCTTCTATGTCTTTATGTTTACTTTTAATGCCCTCAACTTTTTTACGAACAACAATAATTTCTTTTCTGTAATTATCTCGTAATAAATTCAATGTTATTTCTAAGTTTGTTTTAAATCCACTTATTGAGTATTCTATTTCATTTCTAAAATTTTCTAAATAGCTTTTTTTGATTTCAGATAATGGTATAGAATAGCCAAAACTAGATGTATTAGGGATAAATTTGTTCATAATCATTTTATTATTTTTTGCCTCTCATTAGAAATCATATTTTTTTTGACATTCTCTCAACAACTCTCTTAATATTTTAAATTATTATTTCATCTACTTTATCAAAGATAAAATAATTCATAGCACCACCGACATATTACAGATTTTATAACTGAAATACGAGTCGAAATACATTTAGAATTTTGTTTTTCATTATATCCACTAGTAGATACATTTATGTGTTTTTGTATACTAAACCTAAATTATTAGTCAGTATTCCAATAGCCAGCTTCAGCTTCTTCACCATATAAGCCACCCCAGTCTCCCTGCATGTCAGAATAATCATAATTATCATCATGATCTAAACAATAGTTATAACATTGTTCGGCTCTCCACTTATCTATTAGAAGTTCCTTAATTAAAGTATATTCTAAAGCAACTAAATAACCGGGTTCAATTTGTAATTTTTCACTAAGTAGCAACGATTTATTTATTGAAAAATGTTCTAAATTAATAATGCACCATAAAATATAATGTGGGTCTTCATCAATAATTGTCATTATTTTCTTTCCTTCATATTTACCAAATCCAATTTCATAATTAGATTCATATTCTATTAATTTATTGGCATTTATCTCATTTTCAAAAAACCTCCCTCCCATCCTTTTTTTTCTATTATAAGAATTAATTAAGTTATCAAGTCTTTTATATATTGCATTTCCTTTTCCAATTTTTATTTCCTCATTTTTATTTTTAATTAATGTCATAAAATAAATATCTATACCTTCATCAAATAAACTTTTGTCATTATTAAAAAAAATATCTGATTGAATAGTGACCAAACAATTACTTTCATCATAAAGTTGTATATTTGTCTTAGCAAGAGATTCCCCTTTAATAATCTTCTTACAAATTAATATATTATTCTTAGCTGACTCATTTTCAGGATATACAGTTGAATATTTTTCATAAAGCGAAATTGCAACTTCATAATTTCCAGAGAATACATTTACTGCTCCTAAGCGAAATTGTTTTTTTGCTTCGGCAAAAGATTTATTTTCTATATCCTTTTCGAGAACGACCATATCCCTTTTAACATTTTCATCTTCAGGATATACAATTAAATACTTCTTATAGTAAGAAACAGCAACTTCATAATTCCCATAAATTGCACATGATCTTCCTAAAAGAAGTTGTTTTTCGGCTTCAGCAAAAAGTTCTCTTTTTATAACTTTCTCGCAAATTGCTATATGGTTCTTCGTTGATACACTGTCAGGGTATTCTGTTAAATATTTTTCATAGTGTTTAATTGCAACTTCATAATTTTCTAATCTTAAATTTGCAGTACCTAAACGAAATTGGTACTGGATATCATTTGACCATTGCTCAACTCCAAGCTGAGCATATTTAAGAGCTTCTGAATACCTTTTTACATCATCTAAACGTTTACTGAGTATACCATATGCCCAATGTGTATTATCTACCTCAACACATTTTTTATAGTCTTCAATTGCATTATCAATATCATCTAATTCAGCATACACAATCGCTCTATTATTGTAAGCACATGCAAAATCAGGTCTTAGTTGAATTGCTTTTTTATAATAAATAACTGATTTCTCAAGACTTAAACTTTCTTTTGATTTTCCATAAGAAACTGCTAAAATAAAATAGTTTCTTGCCGATGGATTCAGTAAAACAGATTTTTGTGCATCTTCATGATAATCTGGATTTATTTTAAAGTCAATTGAAGCTCTCAAAGAATATGACAAATCAATTGAATTATCAATATTGATTGAATTCGTTAAATATAGATACCCTTCCTTTTGCTCTTTATTCATTAAATATACAAATCCTTTTACAAGATTTAAATGAAAATCAAATAAGTCATCTTTAATTTGTTTAACTATTCTTAATTGATTTTCATAAATACTTTTCTTTTGTTTTCTTAAGAAACAGTTACATGTCATATCTGCATACAACTCAATCAACAAATTACAAAAGTCAGTCACTCTACCTTGTTCAAGTATTTCATTCGCCTTTTCAAATTTTATTTGATTTACATCTTCCATGGTTTTTTATTGTAGTAT
Source organism: Bacteroidales bacterium (assembly GCA_029934705.1). Classification (GTDB taxonomy): domain Bacteria; phylum Bacteroidota; class Bacteroidia; order Bacteroidales; family JAADGE01; genus DZBS01. Next base: position 14,959 of record JAOZLS010000033.1, read on the forward strand.
ATTTGGTCGTATATAACTTCTTTTTTTACTAGTTCACCTATTAATGACTTAACATCCTTTATTTATGTATCCTCCCCCTTCCCATTAAAAAGCCTCAACAAAGCCATCTTCAAATTTCTTGTTAATAATATCGCAACCAAAGTCGAATAATCGGTTTTTATTGTCGGTGGCGGTGTATTGAAATTCGTGCTTTTCGGGATATTTTGGGAGTTTGGATGCTGCTTCTAAAAATACATCGTCGATGCTGCGAATTCCAAATTTTCCGTATTTTGATAAAACACCTAAAAGTTGTTCGTGATTAACTTTTTCTACTTTGGGTTTAAATCCTGCTTCAAAACTTTGTAATACTCGCTGTGTATTGGTAAAACTACCGCCTGTTTCGGTTGGTAAGGATGCAGGAAGTATTAAGTCGGCTGTTTTTGCTGTTTCGGTCATAAAATAATCTTGAACAACTGTAAAACTACTGCCCGAGAGTAATTCTTCTACCTCGTTTTTATTTACAGCACATCCTATTGGGTCTTCGCCAAAAATAAATAAGTTTTTGAATTTATTTTCTTTTAAACCATCGTATAATAGGTCGTTCTCAATGCAATTATTATCAAATAATCCGTGAGAATTATTTTTTTCTTTTAAAGCAATAATTCCCGATGATGTTTTGCCTAATTTGCCTGTAAGCAATGCTAAATTATTTATTTCGATACTACAATTTGAAGATATTTCTTTTTCAGAAAAAATAATTATTGCATTATTCTCATTATTATAAGATTTTGCAATTTTTGCAATTTCGACAACACTTAATCCTGCTTTTTCGGCATAAACTTCTACCTTAGAAATTGTGTCTCTAAACTCCTCAAACCCAACACTATTATCGTTAATAAACATTGGATTAATCAGATTATTTTCGGAAATATAAGCTTGTATTGCTTTTGTAAAATAGTAGTAAGACGTTATATTTATTACTTTATTGGCTTTGTGATTAAACCTGTTGTCTTTTTCTGTTATAAATATAATTTCTGTTCCATTTATGGTTTTTGCATTATTTACAAAATAGTTTACAAGACCATTATCATAATTAAGTTCGTTTCCTAAAATATAGATTTTTCCTGCATCTTTTATTTGCTCAAAAGGAGTATTTTCTCTTGTTATTTCATTATATCCACTTCCTCGTCCTAAATAATGGAAACTTCCTATATTTTGGGTTTTCAGTGCATCAGTAGCAATCTTTTTAATAAGATATTGTTCTTCGTTTGTAAGTCTTGCTCCTGCAAAAAACGCATTTTCATTATTTGTTACCGAGGTAGTTTTCTCTTTTATAATATCATAAGCTTCTTCAAAAGAAATTTCTACAAATTCGTTGCCTTTCTTCAGCAAAGGAGTTTTAATTCTTTGTGAATCGTTAAAGTAGTGGTAACCGAATTTTGATTGTCTATCAAGATTTGTATCTTTATTTATTTTGCCAGCAGCACCAGTAACTTGCATTACAAAGCTGTTACGATGATGGATATTAATTTTTTCGCCTGCTGAGCCATAATTACTTATTGTTGAAAACTCGTCGTAAGTAACTGGTCCCGACTTAAATATAAAATTCTCGGTAATTGCACCTGTAGGGCAAGTAGAAATACATAATCCGCAAGATTCGCAAGTGGTATCGGTTAGCGAGCTACCCATACTTGGGGCAACATAAGTCTCAAAACCTCTATTTACAAGACCTAGAGCTCCAGCACCAACAACGTCGGTACAAATTCTTATGCAACGAGAGCAAAGGATACATTTATTATTATCAATTTCGATATATGGGTGAGAAAAATCGACTGGTCGTTCGTGAAATTCGCCAGAAAAATGCGACTGTTCGGCATCATACTCGGTACAAAGGCTTTTTAAATCGCAGGTAAAATATTCTTGGCAACCACACTCAAAGCATCTTTTAGTTTCTTCAAGTGCCATTTCTTCGGTATATCCTAATTCTACTTCTTTAAAATTAAATCTATCGTTGGCATCTAGTACAGGCATTTCTTTTCTAAGTTGCTTTTCAAAACTTCCTTGAAAATCTTTTTCAGATAACTTTTTGAAATTAGTTTTCTTACTTAAAAACTCTGAACCTTCGGGTTTAATTTCTTTATTTAATAAAAACTGATGACAACTAAGCGAAGCAGTTTTTGCTTGAGCAATTGCTTCAATAATTGTTGCAGGACCAGAAACACCGTCGCCAGCAGCAAACATTGAAGAAATTCCTGTTTGTAAAGTGTCAGCATTTACATCAATATCGCCCCATCGGTTAATTTTAAGTTCACCAATTCGTGCATTTTCGTTTACATCATTAATAAAATCTACTTCGGTTGCTTGCCCAATGGCAGCCAGTATATAATCAACTTCAAGTTCAAATTCTGAGCCTTCAATAACAACAGGTCTTCTACGACCAGACGCATCAGGTTCGCCAAGTTCCATTTTTACGCAGGTCATTGATTTTACTTTTCCGTCCTCGGTAGCATTTACTTTAGTTGGGTTTGTAAGAAAAAGATACTCAACACCTTCTATTTTAGATTCGTGAATTTCAATAGGATTTGCAGGCATTTCTTTTTCAGTACGCCTATAAATTACATAAGTTTTATCGGCATTACATCTAATAGAAGTACGACAACAGTCCATTGCAGTGTTTCCGCCACCTACAACAGCAACAGTTTTTCCTGAGAAGTCGTATTTTTGACCTGTTTGCTCCATATTTCTAAGGAAATCAATTCCTGAGAAAACGCCGTCAGCCTCTTCGCCTTCGGCTCTAAGTAAAGTTCCTTTTTGCGAACCAATTGTAAGAATAACTGAGTCGTATTTTTGCTGAAGTTCTAGGTAGCTAATATTATCGCCAAGTTTTTTATTAAGGTAAATATTAACGCCTAATTCTGTAACCATTTCAATTTCTTTGTCAAGTAAATCGTTTGGTAATCTGTATTCAGGTATTCCGTATCTTAACCAACCACCAGCGTGGTTATTTGCTTCAAAAATATCGACATTATGTCCTTTTTGTATAAGAAAATATGCAGCAGATAAGCCACCAGGGCCTGCACCAATAATTGCTATTTTTTTGCCTGTATGTTCTGCTATCTCTGGTTTATAATGATTTTCGGCATAAATATCATAGTCGGAAGTAAAACGCTTCATATAATCAATTCCTACAGGCGATTCTTCGTCCATAAGATTTCGATTACAGGCAGCTTCGCATGGTCTAACGCATACACGACCACAAATTGCGGGCAATGGGTTTACTTCTTTTATAAGTTTTACAGCCTCGTGATAAAGTCCTTTTTCAATTAAAGAAATATAACCTTGTACATCAACACCAGCTGGGCAAGCCTCTTTACATGGAGCAGAACAATCGGCATAATGGTCGCTAACAAGTAGTTCTAAAGCAGATTTCCGAGAGGCAGCTACTCTTTTATTGTTTGTATTAAGCACCATACCTTCTGCAACTTTAGTTGAGCATGCAGGTTGTAAAGTTTTCATTCCTTCTATTTCGACAACGCAAACAAAGCATGAAG
>JAOZLS010000033.1:18498-18763 GCA_029934705.1 Bacteroidales bacterium
TTCTAACCGTGGGTCGTGGCAAAGTGTTGGTATATTAATACCGTTTTTTTCAGCAGTTTCAAGAACTGTATCGCCTTGATTTGCATTATATTCTTTGTCGTTAATTGTAATTTTAAATTGGGACATATTGTAATTATTGAGATTTTTGACAACTTTTTTAATATATATTTAAACCGTTAAAACGGTTATTTGCAACCTTATTTTTATTTCACCCACGACTAAAGTCATGGGTTGATATTATATTTTTTTCGATATTCTAAAATAA
>JAOZLS010000251.1:0-2778 GCA_029934705.1 Bacteroidales bacterium
CTTTTTATTGTATGGAATATATTTCATTATTTCTCAAATTTACTATTCTTCGATTCAAATCCCCCTAGCCCCCTTTAAAAGGGGGAATTTATTTTGTTATCGTTTTTTTTAATTTATAATTATTTTCATTTATAAGAGGTTATTCTCATTTTGTAATTTTATATTTTATAAAACGTCCTAATTCCCCCTTTTAAGGGGGCTAGGGGGATTTAAACGAATAACCAAAGGCAAATTAAAATATTTTTCATCATTTCAAATCCCCCTAACCCCCTTTAAAAGGGGGAATTGATAATATTATCGTTTTTTTTATTTATATTTCTTATATCTCAAATCTCCCCTCTACATCTCAATTATAAATAACAATATACGAATTAGCATTTAAATCGAAATCTATTTTTTGCGAATTTGTATTTATTTCTTCTTCATTAAGTGTTTTAAATTCTGAAGTATTAAATCTTTTTTTAATGTTTAAATCAATTTTCGTAGTTTCAGTTCCTTTATTCATGGCAAAAATTACAATTTTATCAAAATATGTTCTTTCATAAATTAAAATATTATTTGTTGATTGAAGTATTTTGAAATCACCAAAAATTAATGCTAAGGATTTTTTTCTGAAATTTAGAAGTTCAGATGATTTATTTCTTAAATTTAATTCTTTTTCTGAAAGATTATTAAATTTCATCATTCTTCTATTATCAGGATCGTTTCCTCCTGGCATTCCTATTTCGTCGCCATAATAAATTACGGGAACACCTGTCATTGTTGAAATAAATGCTATTAGCATTTCCGATTTTTCATAAGCAATTGGGTTTCCTACTTCAATGTCTCTTGTCCAACCTGCAAGTTTTGCATCTTCATCAAATTTAAGAGTTCCACCAGCATAAGAAATAAAACGACCTCTATCTTGGTTTCCTGTAATGTTTCCCATTAAATTATGAAAACCATAATATTTATGACTTGTACTTATTACATTTGCCAAATTCTCAAATGAATTATCGCCTGCAATTGCTGATGATACTGCATCGTAAACATTAAAATCAAACTGAGCATCTAACTGACCTGTATTCACATAGCTACTTATAAGTTCTGGTGAGCCATAAGTTTCGCCAATTTGAAATATCGCTCTTTTCTCGGGAATTGCTATTTTGTTTTTTAATTTAAGAGATAAAGTCCTCCAAAAAACTTCGGGTATATGCTTTGTTGCATCATGTCTGAATCCATCTAAGTTATATTCTTCAATCCAATACACAGCTGAGTCGCTAAGCATATTATACACTTCGGGTTTTGACAAGTCTAATGTAGGAAGAAAAACATCGAACCAGGTTGTTAGCCTATGATCGTCCCAACGCTCGGTATTTAAAGTTCCATCGGGCAAATACAAATTTGTTGCCACATCTTTATTTGCCTGATAATATGGGTGTTCTTCGTGAACATGATTTGCTACAAAATCGAGTAATACATTCATATTATTTTCGTGTGCAATGGCTACTAACTGGTGAAGTTCTTCTTTTGTACCCATCCTATCGTCAATTAATGTAAACGATATTGGCCAATAGCCATGATATGCCGAGAATGTAGTTTTAGGGTTAGGATATGCACCATAAGCCCCTTCGGGATTTTTAACTATTGGCGAAATCCAAATTGTATTTATTCCTAATTTTTGAAAATATCCGTCTTTAACTTTCTGTGTTGCTCCTACAATATCTCCTCCTAAATAATTTGCTTGGGGTAAAATTGTATTATCAGGTGTTGGTCGGTTATTATCAGAATTTCCATCAAAAAATCTATCAACAAAAACATTATACAACACTGCTGCTTCAAAATAATCTCTTGAAACTTGTGAAGCATTTTCGATAACCTGTCCTAACTCTATTGGGATAAATAAATCGTTTGATACACCGTGCTTATTATATGCCCAAACTCGTATTGCTGTTTTTCTTTGAGTTCTTGCATCGCCTGGTATTACAATTTGATAATCGCCATTTTCTGTTTTAGTAACAAAGTCTTCTTTTAAAGAATAATTTTTGTAGAAGACTATTAATGTATCAAATTTATTTTCATTTTCTATAGTAAAATAGTTTTGCCCAATAGATTTTGTGTATAAATATGGGATTTTAGATTTATCGGTATTTCCAAAATTCAACAGAGAATTAAAACCACCCATTCCGTTACTAACTTTTTCATTATTAGCGGGGTCTATGGTTTCAAATCCATCAACAACAAATAAATATTGATAACGACCTGCTTCTATTTCAATTTCGGCTTCCCAAATTCCATTATTATTAACCAAAGGTGTATTTGCGGGATTCCAAGCATTAAATTCGCCTTTTACTGCTACGGATTTATAATTTTCGCCTTTAGAATTGAAAGTAATTTTATATTTTTCTTTTAAAGATTTTTTTAAAAGAAGAGAATATTCTATACCTACCAAATTAATTTTTAGCACACTTGATTGTGGTAAATCATCTGAAATAATTTTAAGTTTTAAGAGCAAACTATCATTTGAAAAACTATAACTCAAAGCTTTATTTACTATGATTTTTTGAATATCCGCTTTTTGTGGAATATAGTCTGACAAAACAATAATTGTTGAGTCTGTTCCTAAAGTAATTGGACTTGCATTTGGCGATAACAAATCAACATCAGGATACATAAATTCTTGAACAGAATTATTAGTATTCTTGCACGAAAAAGTAAGAATTATTACTGTTAAAAATAGAAATATTATTTTTTTCATTTTATCTATATTTATTTGATATTTACGTTTTATGTATTCTT
>JAOZLS010000251.1:2878-6259 GCA_029934705.1 Bacteroidales bacterium
TTTGCCACTAATGCACTAATAAAAGACTAAAAATGTTTGATTTTTTTTTAACGCTAATTATTATGAGTGGTAATGTTAAGCAAAAAACACATTAAATATATTGATATTTTTTCTAATATTTTAGACGCTTCCAGGTGCTATGCACGCTGGAAGGTCTTTTTTTTATTATTTTTGCTAATTAATTCAACACTTCAATTTTATTATTTTTTAATATTTCATACTCTTTCTCATTAATAATTACTTTACAATCTTGTTGGCTTTGGTTTTCAATATTAATTCCTGCTGCATTTATGGTGATTTTTAGTAACGCACCTCTAAATCTTATTTGAAATGAATATGATTTCCATTGTTCTGGAATAAATGGACTGAAATTTAATTTTCCATCCTTCACCCTAAATCCACCAAAGCCATACACTATGGACATCCATGTTCCGCCCATACTAGTAATATGCAAACCGTCTTCGGTATCGTTATTATAATCGTCGAGATCAAGTCGAGCAGCATTTAGGTAGAAATTATATGCCTGCTCCTTTTTATCAAGTTTTGCTGCCAAAATAGAATGTACACAAGACGAAAGCGACGATTCATGAACTGTTTTTGGCTCATAAAAATCGAAATTCCTTTCTATTTCTTCGTTACTATATTCATCTTCAAAAAAGTATAAACCTTGCAAAACATCGGCTTGCTTAATAAAACATGAACGCAAAATTCGGTCCCACGACCAGTTTTGATGTATTGGACGTTCTTCATGCTTTAAATCAGAAACAGTTTTTAATTCTTTATCTAAATATCCATCTTGCTGCAAAATAATTTGCTGTTTTTCGTCATAAGGATAATACATTTTTTCGTTAATATCCGCCCAGTGAGATAATTCCAACTCTAAATTGAGAGAAGTTTTTTCAACTATTCTATTAAACTCTTCTGTATTATTTTCTTTTATAAAATTAATAGATTCAGCAGCATATTTTAATGTCCAGTTGGCAATTTTACTTGTGTACCAGTTATTATTTATATTATTTTCGTACTCATTAGGTCCTGTAACACCAAGCATTACATATTGTTGTTTTTGTTCTGAAAAAGTAATTCGCTGTGCCCAAAATCGTGAAATTGCAATAAGAACTTCAGCACCAAATTCTATTAAATATTTATTATCGCCAGTATAACGTGTGTAGTCGAAAATTGCATAGGCAATTGCTCCATTTCTATGAATTTCTTCAAAAGTAATTTCCCATTCGTTATGGCATTCTTCGCCATTCATTGTAACCATTGGGTATAATGCTGCACCATTTGTAAAACCAAGCTTTTCGGCATTTTCAATGGCTTTTTCTAAATGTTCGTATCTGTATTTTAGTAGCTGACGAGCAACTTTTTGATCGGCTGTGCTTAAATAAAAAGGTAAAAGGTAAGCTTCTGTATCCCAATAAGTACTACCTCCATATTTTTCGCCTGTAAAGCCTTTGGGTCCAATATTAAGTCTTTCGTCCTTGCCAGTGTAAGTTTGGTTTAGTTGAAAAATATTAAATCTAATTGCCTGTTGTGCAGCGGTATCACCTTCAATAACAATATCACTTTCGTTCCATTTATCAGCCCAAGCAATTTCGTGTTCGGTAATTAACTTCTTATATTGTTTTTCGGAGGCATAGTCTAAAACTTTATATGCAGCTTTTGCCAAATTTTCTTTTGGGTGATATAATGACGATGTTACGGCAACATATTTATAAATATTTAGAGTTTTATTCTGTATTAATTCTAAAGTATAATTTTCAGCTACGTATTTTTCATTTTCAATTCTTTGAATATTATCGGTTTTAACATATTTTCCATTTTGGAGGAGTAAAGTTTTTGAGGCTACACAAACTCTAAAATTTGTTTTTTTTGTTTCTGTAATTATATACGGATTAACGGATGTTGACTTCTCTATTTCGTTCCAGAACTTTTCATCATAGTTTGAGTCTTGATTTTGTATATCGCCATCAATATCGCTTAGTACTTGTATTTCGCCACTAAAATTTATTGCTTGAATAGAATATTTTATAACGGCTAGTTCGTCGTTTACAACACTTAAAAATCTTTTCGATTTAATTTTAACTTTTTTACCATCGGCAAATTCAGCAGTATATCTTTTTCTGAAATAGCCTTTTTTCATATTAAGCACACGCCTAAAATTAGACATTTTACAAGTATTCAAATCTAATTTTTCGCCGTTTATGGTAATTTTTATTCCTGTCCAGTCGGGTGCATTAAGTACTTTTGCAAAATATTCGGGATACCCGTTTTTCCACCAACCTACTCTAGTTTTGTCTGGATAATAAATTCCCGAAATATAATTACCTTGAAGAGTTTCGCCTGTAAAGTATTCCTCAAAGTTAGCTCTTTGTCCGAACTTTCCATTTCCTAAACTAAAAATGCTTTCTGACACTTTATTGTATTCAGGTAAAAATCCGTCTTCAATAATTTTCCAAGGATGATGTTGTATGTAGTGTTTCATTTCTTAAAATTTTGCTTTTAATTTTTCAAGTAATAAGTTTGAGTATTATACTAATCCGCTTGTAAATTTGATAGTTTGCACTTGCTATATTTTCGTAGTTTACATACTCGCCTTCGACAAGCTCAGGCTACAATATATTTCACAAATACTTAGTATTACCCTATTATTATTGTTTTATAAAATTATTTCTATAATCTTTTTATAATTAATGTTTTCAAAACCAGACATTAAATAATTTGCCTCTCCTAACTCTTCCTCTCCACCTATTCCTACGCAGTAGAAACCACCATTAATAGCAGCCTCAACGCCAGCCTGTGCATCTTCAAAAACAATACACTCGCTTGGTTTCATTCCTAATGCTTCTGCTCCTTTTAGAAAAACTTCGGGGTCTGGTTTTGCTTTTGATACGCTTGTTCCGTCAATTACAGCATCAAAATATTTTAGAATATCTATTTGTTTTAAAATTGTCATTGCATTTTTACTTGCAGAGCCAAGAGCTATTTTTATATTATTAGCTTTAGCATCTTCAATAAAATTAATAACTCCTGAAAGAATTTCACTTGAATCCATTTTAGTTACATATTCAAGATATTTCTTATTCTTATTTACAGCAAATTCATGTTTTTTTTCTTCTGAAAAGCTTAAATTTCCAATTTCCAGCAAAATTTCTAATGATTTTACTCTACTTACTCCTTTTAATCGTTCGTTATGTTGTTTTGTAAATTCAAAACCTAAACTATCGGCAAGTTCTTTCCATGCTAAATAATGGTATTTTGCTGTGTCAACAATTACTCCGTCAAGGTCAAATATTAGTGCTTTTATCATTTTTTTCTTTATTTATTTTGAAGGTCAAAAATTATTCTTTTTACACATTTAAGGATAAGTTTTAATAA
>JAOZLS010000034.1 GCA_029934705.1 Bacteroidales bacterium
GTCTTTAATATTTGCGAAAATAATGCTTGGAAATACATTATTACCCTTAAAGAGGGAAATTTGAAAAGCGTTTGGCAAGAAATTACTTTTTTAAACTTAGTGGGTGCAAAAATTGAAAAAACGTTTGCAACAATAAAATCCAAGATGCGCATAACAGAAGAATATAAAGGCTTTCAAGATATTCCTTATAAAAAACATTCCATAAATGTCGGGGAAACTATTATTAAAAATAAAGCAATAAAAGAAAAAACAGATATTTTAAAGTTTCTCATGTAACTAATTTAGAACTCTCAAAATCAAATCTCAAAGATATAAGTACAGCAGGTCGTTTACGTTGGAAGATTGAGAATGAGGGGTTTAATGAGCAAAAGAATGGTGGATATAACTTAAAGCATAAATATTCAAGAAAATCTTTTATTGCTACACAAAATTATTATCAGTGCCTTCAAATAGCACTTACAATAAATCAACTTAGTCATAAGTCAAAAGTAATCAAAGAATTAACAAAACAATACGGAACTATAATCTCTTTTATAGAAACCGCAGTTTCATTACTTATTGCTGGAAGTTTTGACGAGGATTTGAATGAACTCCTAAATTTAAAATGTCAAATGCGGTATTAAATTACGGATTTGATTGATTTCTCAATATTGGGATAAAATAAGTTTAAAAAAAACAAACTTAATTATGTAAACAAAATGTGCAAATGTAATTGACAGCTAAAAAGCTGAATGGAATAATTATGTCCTAAATTTTAAGACAAAATCAAAATTTATTTAATAACTTTGTTTAGAAATTGCTGGTCATCCAATGAATTTGTAATTAACTGAATATTAGATTAACGTAATTTAAGCATTTTGCAAGATTATTCATCGGATGACTTTTCAAAATACTTTAATCTTTTAAAAAATTCTTTTATTTAAAATAATTAGTTAAAAAAAACGTTTATTGTAGCTCAATATTGTAACAACGTAATATCCAAAAGTTATAACAATATACACTTAGACCCAACACCACTCAAGATATTTTCAGAAAGAAACTAATAATTACACGATTAAAAAACTAATCCCATAATCCACCTTTTAAAATAGGGGAATTGCGATTTGTTAAATTATAGTAAATTGAATAAATCTATTGAATTTATTAAGTACTCTATTAATTATTAATTCATATTTATAAATTTCTGGTTTTGATTTATTATTGTCATCTTATTTTGAAAAATCAAACAAATAAATCAAATCAAATCCTTTTTTTAAAAAAACTAGTGAAACAAATAACCAATCATTCAACTTTAAAAGTACATATTAATTTAGTTACTTTATACACAATTTTCATGATATCGAGTTTAGTATTTTTTTTCCACTGTTTTTTTTGAATTCAAAGAACTTATTTTTCCTCGAAAAAAAACAATTATTAAATGTATTTTTTTCTTTAATATAAGCAGAAATCTATATCTTTCTATATTCTTAATATAATTAACAATTTTTGGATACTCATTATTTATTTCATCCCTTTTCATTGGTTTTTGGTCTATTACAAAAACACTTCTAACATGTTCTGTACCCTTAATAAATTTAAACCCATTTTTTGTAAATAAATTTATCAACGAAGACAATGTGAAATTAAATGTATGGGCATTTTGAAAATAGAATAATAAATCAAGATATGAATTATGAATATTCCTAATTCCTGGTACTTCAATGTACAAAATTGTCTTCTCATGACATATTTCTCTCAATTTTTTTAATTCAGAATTTAAATCCAAAATATGTTCCATTACATGAGAGTAAATTATTATATCTGGCTTGTAATTTTCAGGAATATCTTGTAATGAACCATGTGATAAATCCAAATCATAATTATTTTTTCCATATTGCAAATATTCACTTCCTAAATCGAAGCCTTTTACATTACATCCTTGTTCTTTAAAATAATACAGAATACCTCCCGCAGCACAACCTATTTCCAATACATTAAGGTCCTTAAAATTCATTTTCGTAAAAGCAGACTCTATAAAAGCAAATATTTGCTTACTTCTTCTGTATTGATTAAAAAAAAACAAATTAGTAGGCGACTCAACACCTACATATAATTTCCGGTATTCATTATCATAATAATTATTGTAAGACTCTTGATCCATACGCGGATTTATATAAACTAATCCACACACGGTACAAACAACCACATTATAATCTAAACCATACCTATCTTTTTCCGCTAATAATTCAGTTTTAATTGAATTACATATAGGACAGGATATACTTTCAAATTTATATTTGCCATTTAAAACATTTTCTTCAAATTGTTTTTTTGCTGCCAGCTGTATATTATTAAGTTTCAGGAATGATTTAGAATCTCTTTTTTCAAATCTTTTTGAAATCATTTTATTAAAAATATTAGTTATTACGACTCGTTAAAATATTTATTAATACCTATATATCCGCATCTATCCTCTTATAACCCTAAAAAACTGATAGGAATATTCAAATATTGGTATACTCTGCTAAGCTGTAAATTATTTATCAAAATCAAAGTATAATTCAATAATTATTTTGAGATAAACGTATAAAAACCTAAATTATTCATTACTAAGCAATAGAGTAGATATTTATAATAGGCATAAAAAAGAGTTGGCTCAAAACTGAACCAATTCTTTTAATTTAATTATAATGAAAATTAACCTATAGGCTCTTCTTCAATCATTTCTACTTCATCAGTTTTTTTCCCTTTTAAATATGAAGGTAATTCCATACCAGCCATAGAGAATAAGTCCTCTAAAGGAGGAATAGAACCAGCCATTCCTTTTAGGAAATTAGCAGTAGAACCACCTTTTTCGCTTCCGTTTCCAGAATCCCAAACAGTAACTTTATCAATTTTAATATTTTTAATAGCTTCAACTTGAGTTTTAACAAGTTCAGGTAATTTATCAGCAATCATTAATAATACAGCTTCACGAGGATTTTCTCCGGCAGACTCAACCATTGCTTTAAAACCTTCGGCTTGTTTCACTAAAATTTCTAAATTACCACGAGCTTCAGCTTCCATTTCAAGGAATATTGCATCTGCATCACCTCTTGCAATTCTACGAGTTCTTTCAGCTTCAGCTTCTGCTTCAATTTCAATTTTAGCTTTTGCAATTTCAGCAGGAACAATAATATTTGCTCTTTGTGTTGCAGTTTCACGCTCTGCACGTTTGGTCTCAGCGCTTGTCTCTGCTAAATATGCAGCTTCTTTTGCTTGTGCTTCATTTACTTTTTCGGCAGTTATAGAAATTTTAAGAGCTTCTGCTTCTTTCTTTTTTCTATCGGCATTTGTATTTGCAATAGATACTTGGGCTAAGTTTTCACCCTCAATTGCCATCGCATTTGCTGTTGCAATATTTGTTCTTCGTCTTTGGTCTGCTTCTGCTTCACCAATTTGTGCTTTTGAGTTTGCCTCTGCAACACTCGTTCTTCTACGTTGTTCTGCTTCAGCCTCACCAATTTGTGCTTTTGAGTTTGCTTCTGCTACTTCAACACGCTGTGTTTGCTCTGCATTAGATTTACCAATTTCACCATCTCTATTTTTCTCAGCTACAAGTCTTTTGGCATCATTAACTGCATGTGCAGTAGCTTCTTTTCCAAGAGCATCAATATATCCAGCATCATCGGTAATATCGGTAACGTTTACGTTAATTAATTTTAGTCCTATTTTTTTCAATTCATGCTCTACACTCGAAGAAACATTAATCAAGAATTTTTCTCTATCTGAATTAATTTCTTCAATATCCATAGTTGCAATAACAACTCTAAGCTGACCAAAAATAATATCGGCAGCTAAATGTCTAATTTCAGCTTGCGAAAGTCCCAAAAGTCTTTCTGCTGCATTAGCCATACCTGCTTCCTCTGTAGAAATTCCAACCATAAATCTTGAAGGAACATTTACTCTAATATTTTGCCTACTCAAAGCATTTTCAAGATCAACTTCAATAGGAATTGGTGTTAAATCCATATACTGATAATCCTGAATAATTGGAATAACAAAAGCAGCTCCACCATGTACGCACTTTGCTGTTCGGCCTCCACCTCCTACTTTTCCATAAACGACTAAAACCCTGTCCGAAGGACAACGTTTATACCTTTTAACTAAAAAAGCAAAAAATCCTAATAATAATAACACAGTTATTACCAATAATACTCCTAAAAATTCCATAATTATAATTTAAGTGTTAATAATTAATTTAAGTTTATCTTTTTCTTTTTACAACCAAGGTACTACCTTCAACTTTAACGACTTCTACCACAGTACCTGTAAGTATTTCTTCTGATTCTTCAGTAACAGCATCAAGAGTTTTATACGAGCCATTTACAACAATCTGGATTTTCCCTAAAGCAGATTTTTTAGCAGGAATTACAAAATAAACTTCGCCTGTTTTACCAATTGAAGCTTCAAGCTTCATTGTTCCACTTTCCTGTAGTTTTATTAACAACATTAATACCCAAGCTGTTAAAAACATCATTATAAGACCTGCAACAAAAGAAATTCCCATTGATGCCCACCAAGCAACCATTCCGAGTTCAATTGCAGCTAAACCACTCCAACCAAAAAACATAAAAAATGATAATACACTTTTTACAGAAAAAACATCAATACCTGCACCGTGATCTCCATCGAAATCACCATCTGTATCAAAATCTAAATCATCTGCATCTCCACCAACAAACATCATTACCATTTGAATAATAAATAAAACAGTTGAAAAAGAAGCAACAACCCAATAACTCTTTTGTAGAAGGCTTAAAGCCTCCCACCAACTCGATAAATCCATAATATCTATTTTTTTGTATATCTTATTCAAAATTTGTTATCCAAATATAAGAAAAAATTTCAGTATAAAAAAAGAAAAACTCGCTAATTAGCGAGTTTTTCTTTTAAAAAATTTCATTTTCTTCTTTTTGTTGCTTATAAAGCTTTTTTGCTCCGTAAGCTGCCCCTGCAACTATCAATAAAGTTAATCCTCCATCAATAGGTATATCTTGCGGTGGCGGTGGTGGTGGTTGGGCATCAGCATTTTTAATAAAAAACGGTAATGCAAAAAATGCTATAAAAAAAAGTAATTTAAGTAATTTGTTTTTCATAGGCTGTATATTAAATTTTTCTATTATTACATATTCAGTAAAAACAAAACGTTAATTGTATCCACTTTATTATATTTCGAATACAAAGAAAAGCCTTTTTCTTAAAAAAAAAAAAAAATCGTCTATTTTTCAGTAGAACCAGACCATTTAGCTTAATAATTTTTTCTAACTTTAGATAAAAAAAGTAATAAAAAAACACTGAAATAGACTAATTATCACCTATAAAGAACGCCTTAACATAAAAATAATGGTATTAATCAAAAAAAACAACTGAAATAATAAATTTTTATCAAACATTGCTTGAATATAAGAAAAAACCGTCGTATTTTAAAAGAAAAAATGGGCAAACAAAAAAGCATATACACTCAAATTGCATTTTCAGCAATAAAAGAGATGCTAAATACAGGGGGGACTTATGAGCTAGAAAGCATGGAGCCCCCTAAGGAACTGAGAGATAAAAGAGCATGTTTTGTAACTTTAAAAAACTCTGATAATAGTTTAAGAGGATGTATTGGCACTTTAGTTCCTTACCAATCTAGCCTAATGGTTGAAATTATACGAAATGCAATATCTTCTGCTTTTCACGATTCTAGGTTTAGTCCCTTAACAACAAGTTAATTAGATAATATAAGTATTTCTGTTGAGATACTAGAAAATTCAACAATTATTAAAAACGAAGACGAATTGAATCCTAAAATCTATGGTATTATTATTTCAGCAAAACAAAGAAGAGGTGTATTACTTCCTGACATTGATGGAATAGATACTGTAAAAGAACAAATTAGAATTGTAAAAAGAAAAGCAGGAATTGATGAATTAGAAAATGAAGTAGTAATTCGTAAATTTAAAACGACTAAATTTTACTAAATATGTTAGTAAATGCACTTTATTATATAACAAAAGATAATAACTCCATAAAGTGTACTTTATGTCCGCACTTTTGTGTTTTAAAAGAAGGACAAATTGGATTTTGTAATGTCCGACAAAATATTGATGGTAAACTACAGTCATTAAACTATGGAATACTATCAGCAATAAATACTGACCCCATAGAAAAAAAGCCACTTTACCACTTTCACCCAGATAAACAAATACTATCAATAGGTAGTGTGGGATGTAATTTAAAATGTAATTTTTGCCAAAACAGCGAAATTTCTCAATCTCATACTAAAGATTATCCTTTTATAAAAGAAGTTACACCAGAACAGATAAGCTATACAGCACAAAGCATTAATAATAATATAGGAATAGCATACACCTATAATGAGCCAACTATATTTTATGAATATATGCTAAAAACAGCAAAATTAAACCACGAAAATGGATTAAAAAACGTAATGATTTCAAATGGATATATTAATAAAGTACCTCTAAAAGAACTTATTAAAAATATTGATGCTTTTAATATTGATATAAAATCAATTAGTAACGATTTCTACATAAAACATACAAAAGGCAGGCTACAACCTGTTTTAGACACTATTGAATATATAATAAATGAAGGAAAACACATTGAACTAACAAATTTAATTATACCAACACTTAACGACAGTAAAAAAGAATTTGAAAAATTAATTAGTACAATTAAAGAAATTGGTGGTGTAAATATAATATTTCATATCTCAAAATACTTTCCTCATTATAAATCAGAAATAAAGCAAACAGGAACAAAAAAGATAGTTGAATTATTTTCAATTGCTAAAAAGCATCTTAATCATGTGTATATAGGAAACTTAGACTGTAGTAAAGGACAGAACACCTACTGTCCAATTTGCGGAAATACACTAATTAAAAGAACTAATTATTATACAACTGTAGTAGGATTAAATAAACAGGTAGAATGTAAAAAATGTAAAACAAAGATTAAAAATATCATTCTTTAAAAATAATAGCCATGAAAATTAGAGAACCAGCTGTTGCTGGAATGTTTTACCCTGAAGGTAAGCAACAACTAAAATTGTTAATAGATAACTTATTGTCGAAACAAAAACAATTAATAAGTAACAGCTTTATTAGCCACAAAATACTTGGAGGAATCGTCCCACATGCTGGTTATAAATATTCGGGTCCAGAGGCGGTACATTTTTTTGAAATATTAAGGCAATCTAATCAAGAATTTGAAACCGTAGTAATAATAAACCCGAACCACACAGGATATGGGAAAAATATTAGTTTGGATGAAAATGATTTTTGGCAAACACCTTTTGGAAGAATTGAAATAGATAATGAGCTAGGCAAACAGTGTGGCTTTAGCAAATCATTTCAAGCACATATAAAAGAGCATTCTGGAGAAGTAATGCTACCTTTTCTTCAATATTTTATTAATTCCGATTTTAAGATACTGCCCATTACCATGTCGGCACAAAATATTGAAACAGCAAAAAACATAGCACAAAATTTATATAATGCAGTAGCTATCACAAAAAGAAAAATCATTATTATAGCATCTACTGACTTTTCGCATTTTGTAAACCCTGAACAAGGACGAAAAACAGATATGGATTTAATAAGAAAGATTGAAAGCTTAGAATCGCATAAGCTAATAAGGCAAGTTATATCTGAAAATATAAGCATGTGCGGTTTTGGTCCTGTTGCTACATTAATTGAGTACCTAAAATTAATATCAACTAAGCCTAAAATAAAACTATTAAAATTTGGAAATTCTGGCGATGTAAGCAACTCTATGTCAGTAGTAGATTACGCATCATTAATAGCTTATGAATAAAACTTAATATAGACCTAATCAATTAATTTTTAACTTCATAACTTTATACTTCAGCAAAAACTTTAATTTTGGAGTTAACGTTGTAAAATTTAGGTACACATTTTGCGTTATACATACTGAACCTTATAAATTATAAAACAATGAAAACAATTTATTATTTGATAGCTATTTTTATTTCTGTAACTCTTTTTTCGTGTATTGACGAGCCAGCACCGCCAGCAACTGATATTAGAGAAGAAATAACACGAGAATGGAATGCCGAAGAAGACGATGATGGTTTTCCTCTAAACTTTACAGTTCAAATAACAAAAGACCCAAATGATGAAACGAAAATTTTAATATCAAACTTTCATAATTTAGGCTCAAGTGCAACTGCTTATGCAATTGTTTTTGAGAATAATACTATTGAACTTCCTGAGCAAACTATTGGTAATACAGTAATAATAGGAACTGCAACTATTGCAACTAGTTTTGAAAGAATTGACTGGGAATATACAGCCGAAGAAGAAAATATAGTAAATGTAACAGGAACTTACACAATTGGCGACATAGCAAAATCTATACAATAAAAATAATGCTTAGCCTGATAACCCTACCTGCCTTTTTCAGGCAAAGAGGCAAAGTAATTAATGCCTGAACAAAAACTATTTTTCGTTCAGGCACTAATTACATAATTTCACTTCACAACACATCTATTTATAACTTTATATTAACAAATGAGAAAATCCATTTTTATATTTCTTATAAGCATAAGTATTTTTACTAGCAAAACAATAGCTCAAAATATTGAGAGTTACGAAACAAAACTTCAAGTTTTATTTGAGAAGCTTAAATTTACAAAAAACGATAACATAAAAGATTCAATTAACACAATAATTTTAAGAGAATTTGAAAAATGTTTGAATATAGAAAAATCTTATGATTATACATTTTCAAAACTTGAAAACATTTCAAAAATCACTTCTGATAATGACTTAGTTAAAATAATAACATGGAATTTACCATATAAAAATGGAGAATTTAAGTATTTTGGATTTATTCAACACTACAATAAAAAGCAGAAAACTTACATTACAACAAAACTTTTTGACAACTCGAACAACATAACTAATGTAGAAAACGTGCAACTTACATCAAACAATTGGTATGGTGCATTATATTACAAAATGGTTGAAGTAAAATATAAAAGAGAAACCCAATATGTGCTTTTAGCTTGGGACGGAAACAATAATTTATCTAATAAAAAAGTTATTGAAGTTTTAACTTTTAATAAAGACAATTTGCCTGTATTTGGTAAAAAAGTTTTTAAATATGAGAATCGGATTATAAGTCGTATAATTTTTGAATACTCCAAGCAAGTTAAAATGGTTTTAAGATACGATGAAAACCATAATATGATAATATGGGATCATTTATCTCCATCAAAGCACGAACTAAGAGGACAATACCAATTTTATGGTCCAGATTTTTCTTACGATGGTTTATACTTTAACAAAGGTATTTGGGACTTTTATTCAAATATAAAAGTAAAGAATTCGCAGTAAAGTACAAAACACTCCAAAATCTGTACGGTATATCGAATAGAATCGTATTTTCCATCAAAAGATTACGGTATATCAAATAAAAAAATCATAATTTATTTTTTTCAACTTAGCACATTTACTTTCAGTAAACAATAAAAGGCTGTATATAAAAAATATACAGCCTTTTGTTTAATAATTTAGATAATAATGTTTAATACAGTATTACTTTTTTAGTTGTACCAAAATTGCCATCGGTAATTTTAACAATATAAAATCCTGAATGAGGCATACCAAGAGTTATATTTTTTGAATAAAAATTCTTGGATATAAGTTTGCGACCACTAATATCGAACACTTCAACTAAAATAGGATTAGAATAATTTTTAACCAATATATTAATAACATTTCTATAAGAAGAAACAATAAATTGAGTATTATCATAATTTTCAACACTTGAAGGTTCTGTAGTTAATGAAATTACATTTGAAGCAATAGAAGTATCTCCATCATAAACTGCTTTTAACCTATAGTTATAGGTAGTTCCAGCCTCTAAACCATCAACAATGATACTTGTAACAGTTCCAACTGAAAGCTCTGAATAACCATCAACCATATTAACAAAGGCTTCGTCAGTTGCTACATCTAATAAATAATCAGTTGCACTTGCCACTTCGCTCCAGTTTGCGGTAAAACTAATATGACCTAATACATCTCCTTCTAAAGCCAATGTTGGCAAAGGAACCGATTCTACATTTGAGTAACCGCCATCTTCTGTTCCATAAATAGTTTTTACTCTGTAAAAGTACTGATCTGTTTCAAGTCCTGACACATTATAAGCAGAATTATAACCTGTATTAACAATTGTCATAGGAAAATCAGTAACATAATTTGTGAAATCTTCATCATAAGCCACTTCTAACTCATAAGCACTTGCATAAGGAATAGCCCCCCACAAAGCAGTAAAACTGGTAGGTGTAACATCTACTTCTGGGAAACAAACCGTAGGATAATTTACTAATTCATAAACCATTGCAAGTGAATCAATATACAAGGTGCTACCTGCCTGTGGTGGATTTGATGAAGAAACAAAGCCTACATTAATAGTATCTGGTTCTTCTATAGACTGATAATAAATTGGAACAGTTTTCAAAATATAAGGATCTTGCACATCGGAACTTTGTAACAAACCACCACCAATAGTATCAGTTTCTTGAGTATCCTCGTTCCACTTGGTTAATAATGCAAAAATAAATAAAGCATCTCCATTTACTGGACTATATTTATACGAGAAACTAAAACCAGTAGGTCTATCGGTAAAAGGCACACCACCCTCAGGCATAAACGTGTCCATATTTAAGTCTCCTAACATAATTATTCCTGGTATTTTATTCCCCAGAGCATCCTGCGTTTCTAATTTCACAGCATAAGTTCCAAAAGCTGCATCTGTTGTACGGTCTGCTGTATAATAAATTAAAGGATAAGATCCAAATTCGAAAGAATTCCAATCTACAGCATAATGCTCATCTGTCCAATTTTCAAAATTGGAATTAGCAACTTGCTGGTCTTGTGCATTTACTCCAAAAAAGCAAAATACAATAAATAAAATTGATAAGTTAAAGTTTTTCATAAGTGTAAATTTTAATTAATTAGTTTTTCTAAATTACAAAATATAATAATAATAAGTGTAATAATTTTGATGAAACAATTGCGAAAACATATATATTCTTAATATTTTAATATAATATCACTTTTTTTGTTGCATTAAAATTACCATCCGAAATTTTAACAATATATATTCCTGTATGTGGCATTTCTATCATTATTTCATTCGAAAAATAATTTTGATGTAAAAGTTTTCTACCTATTGCATCATATATTTCAATTTCAACCGTATTTGAATAATCCTTCACTATAACTTTTATTTCTTTTTTATAAGAAGTAATATTAAACTGAATATTATCATAATCTTCAACATTAGAAACAATAGAAGTGTCTGTATCATAGATAGTTTTCAGCCTATAATAGCAGACAATTCCTGCGTCTAAACCTTCAATATTATAACTAGTAGTTGTACCAACCGAAAGTTGCGAATAACCATCAAGCATCTCATCAAAACCGACATCTGTAGCTACATCTAAAATATATCCTCTAGCATCAATTGCTTCTTCCCAATTAGCAGTAAAACTGTTACTTTCTGAATTATCATCATTTAAAGCCAATGTGGGCAAAGGAACAGATATTACATTAGAATATTCGCCAGGCTCATCTTCGTAAATAATTTTAACTCTGTAAAAATACTGCCCAATTTCAAGCCCTGATACATTATAGCTATAATTAGAGCCATCATTAGCAATTAGCATAGGAAAATCAGTAACATAAGATGTAAAACTTGCATCATAAGCAACTTCTAATTGATAACCAACTGAATAAGGGATAGGTCCCCACAAAGCGGTAAAACTACTGTGAGTAATATTTATTGCGGGGAAACAAGTTGTAGGATAATTTACAATTTCATAGTCCAATGCAATTGAATCTACATACAATATACTGCCATCTTGTGGTGTTTCCGACGATGACGAGAAACCGATATTTATAGTATCAGGAGCTTCTTCCGACTGATAATATATTGGAACAGTTTCCCTTAGATAAGAAGTTTGCAAATCGTAACTTTGAAAAATACCAGCTCCTATTGTATCAGTTTCCTGTGTATCTTCATTCCATTTAGTAAGCAATGCAACAATTAAAAGAGCATCATTCCCTACAGGAGAATATTTGTACGAGAAACTAAGACCTGTAGGTCTATCGGTAAAAGGCACACCTCCCATTGGCATATAAGTATCCATATTTATATCTCCTAACATAATTACACCTGGCACTTGTTCTCCAACAATATTTCGAGTTTCTAATTCTACGGCATAATCACCATAAGCAGCATCAGTAGCACGCGATGCGGAATAAAAAACAAGAGGAAAAACTCCTAATTCAAAAGTATTCCAACCTTCGGCATAATGGTTATCTGTCCAATTTTCAAAATTTGAATTAGCAATTTGTTGACCTTGTACATGTGCAGCAAAAAGACAAAAGAGAATAAATAAAATAGAATATTTCATGTGTTTAAAATGTTTTTCCAGACTACAAATATAATAGTAATAAATATATTTATATCGATAATATGCTGTTAATAAAATAAATTAAAAATGATAAATTAATATAAAAGCATATATGTTAGTACAAAAAAAATGGAAAAAGGATATACTTTACGCAAATTTTAATTATATTTGATAAAGAATAAATTACAATCCTAATAGTCTCAAATATAACAAAGTATTAGAGAATGAAAAACAAACCAACATACCAAGAACTTGAGGATGAACTAAAAACACTAAAAGCTAAAGACAATTCTCAATCAATTTTAGACATCGCAGGTGTTATATTTATAGGAATTGACACAGAAGGAAACATAAACCTTGCAAACAAAAAAGCGTGTGAAATATTGGGATATAGCGAAAATGAAATATTAGGTAAAAACTGGTTTGACAATTTTTTATCTGAAGAAACAAAATTAAAAGTACAAACTATTTCTAAAAAAATACTTTCAGGAGAGAATGACAACTCAAAATATTTTGAAAATTACATTTTAACAAAAAGTGGTGAAGAAAGATTAATTCATTGGCATAATACTCCCATTTTAGATAAAAACAATAAAATAATAGGTCATTTAAGTTCAGGCGAAGACATTACTGAACGAAGAAAAGCTAAAGACGAGCTAATAAAGCAAAATAAGGCTTATGAAATATTAAACACCGAATATAAAAAACAAAATACTGAACTTAAAAATGCAAACAAAAAAGCCGATGAAATTGGAACTCATTTAAAAAATGAAAATACTCGTTTCCAAAAAACTTTAGATACAATAGACGCTGTGATATATGTAGCAGACATTGAAACCTACGAATTATTATACTTAAATGAACTTGGAAAAAAAAACACTGGCAATAAAATAGGTCAGAAATGCTATATTGCACTTCAAAAAGGACAAACATCACCTTGTGCTTTTTGTACAAATCATTTATTATTAGACGAAAACAACAAGCCAAAAAAAGTCCATGTTTGGGAATTTCAAAATACAATTACAGGAAAGTGGTATCAATGTAGAGACCAAGCAATTCCATGGACAGATGGAAGATTAGTAAGAATAGAAATTGCAACAGATATTACTGAAATAAAAGAACTTGAATTACAATTAAAAGAACAAAATGAAGAATATTATGCCCTAAATGAAAAATATAAAGCACAAAATATTGACTTACAAAATTCTAAAATAGAAATTGCCAAAAGCAACGAAAAATATAGAATAGTTGCCGACTATGCTTACGATTGGGAATATTGGATAAATCCAAATGGCGATTTCATCTATGTTTCGCCTTCATGTGAAAGAATTACAGGTTACACACCAGAGGAATTTTACAAAGACAACAAACTAATGTTTAAAATTATACACCCCGACGACTTACACATATTAGAAAACCATAAACACAGTAAAGACGTTGAAAAGAAACCTATAGAATTTAGAATTATCACAAAAAGCAAAAAAACAGAATGGATAGGTCATGTATGTACTAGCATTATAGATAAAGACAATAAACATAGAGGAATACGTGGAAGTAATAGACTAATATCAAAAAGAAAAAAAACTGAAAGAGAATTAATACTAAGCAATGCCAAATACAAAAATATAATTAACAACCTAAATGATGTTTTCTACAGAGCTGATGCTACAGGCAAAGTTACAATGGCAAGCCCTTCATGTTTAAACCTATTTGGTTATTCAAACCTTGATGAAGTAATAGGGCAAAATATTAACATTTTATATCCAAACTCAAACGAAAGAGCAAAATTTGTTTCAATTTTAACAAAAACTGGTTATGTAAAAAATTATAGAACTTGTTTATTAAAAAAAGATGGTACTAAAATATTTGTTGAAACAACAGCAAGTATTATACAAGACAGTGAAGGAAACTATGCAGGAGTTGAAGGAATTGTTAGAGATATTACAGATAGAAAACTAGCTGAAAAAGCATTAACAGAAAGTGAAAATAAATTAAGAGAAAGTAATGCTGAAAAAGACAAGTTTTTTTCAATAATAGCACACGATTTAAAAAGCCCCTTTAATTCAATATTAGGTTTTTCAGATTTACTAGTTAATAATTTTGAAGAATACGATACCAAAACACAGAAAGAATTTATTGGGTACATAGATACTAGTGCTAAAAACACATACAAACTTCTAGAGAACTTGCTCCTTTGGTCAAGGTCGCAACGAGGAAATCTTAATTTTATTTATGAAAAAGAAAATTTATATTTATTATTAACTGAAACAATTAATATTTTAAAACCAGCAGCAATTAATAAAGGAATACAAATAAATGTAGATTTCCTTCAAAATATTTATGTAATAGCCGATAAAAATTCACTATCAACTATTTTTCGAAACCTAATTAATAATGCCATAAAGTTTACACCAAATAAAGGCAAAATACTTATTAATGCTGAAACAATAACAAACCACGATAATAAAGAATTCATAAAAATAACGATAATAGATAATGGTGTTGGTATAGCTAAAGAAAAACTATCAAAATTATTTACAATAACAGGCGAAACATCAACAAAAGGTACAAATGGTGAAGTTGGTACTGGTTTAGGACTAATATTGTGCAAAGAATTTGTTGTGAAAAATGGTGGTGAAATTTGGGTTGAAAGCGAAGTCGGAAAAGGGAGTAAATTTATATTTACAATTCCAAAAGCCTAAATATCAAGTTCTAAAGTTAAACTTAAAGCTTATCAAGTGTGCATACATACGACAGCACAAGGTATTTTTACTGCGAACTTAACAAAATTTCCAAATTAAGCTTTATCTTTGCAGGATGAAGAAAAATATAATAACAACAGTGCTATTATTTATAAGTATAATAGCTTACTCACAAAAAGATGTTTCTAAATTAGAAAAAAAATCAAAAAGCATTTTCGAATTATCAACAAAAACAAACTTATGGGTACTCGATACAATATATGGTTTTACAGGACTTGGCAGCAACGACTGGGAATTTGACCAAACAGAAATTGTAAAAACTCGAAATTTAAGCGGACTGCCTCTCGTTATTGAATTAACAGAAAAAATTGAAGGAACAGCAGATTGGGTAAATGTATATCTTGCCGAATTCACTTATTTTGATAACAATTCAGTTTTTGAATACACCGTAAAAGAGTGGAATACGCAAACAAATAACTGGAATACACAACTATCGTATTACAATAAATTTGATGAAGAAGGCAAACTAATTGAAAACTTTATTCGATTTTGGGATAATACCGAACAATATTTCTACCAAGGAAATAAAGAACTTTATGTTTACGATGCCACTGGACTAAAAATTACTAAAGAAGATCAAGATTGGTATGAAGGAAGTTGGGATCAGTATTTTAAAACATTTTACACTTACGACGAAAACGACAACAACATACTTGAACTTCAAAAAAGATATAACGGGAGTCAATGGAATGATAACTGGGAAACAGTAAACACCTTTAATGATTTTAACCAACTTACACTTTCACACCAAAATGGTTACGATTCAGAATGGGCAGAATGGTTTAATTACTCCGAGACTGCTTATTCTTATTATAGCACCAATGCTTTGCTTGAAGAAGAATATACCCAAAGATACGACACCAATGCAAGTGAATGGTACGATTTGTCGAGAACTACATACTACTATAATGATAATAATTTATTAGATTATAAAGAAGAAATGGATTTAGAAGTCATTGACTATTCACTAAAATACGAATATACATATAATACAAATTTAGAAGAAGAAAGTTTTTTCCTTTACTCATACAATAACAAAGGATGGACTCTATTTTACAAAGTTTACGATATTTTTGACGAAAACTTTAATCAAACATCATATTACTCAGAGACTCTTGATGGAACTTGGAAAAATATGTTAAAAGAAGAATATACGTGGAATGTTTTTCAAACAAACTCAATAAATAATATTTCTGAAAATATAAAAATATATCCTAATCCTGTTTCCGAAATTCTAAAAATAGAGATTGACGAAAATGCTACATTTACAATATATAATTATCATGGAAAACAAGTTATTTCAACAAAAGAAAAAGAAATAAACGTTTCCTCACTTTCAAAAGGAATGTACATTTTAAATATTAAAAATTTGAACTTAAACATTTCAAAAAAAATAATTGTACAATAAAAAATAAAAGAGAGTCTTTTAATAAGGCTCTCGTATATTTAATATATTTTATTTGCTTCTACGTTGCGAAGTTTAAAGTCAATGATAATTAGTTGGTTATAATTGAAATCAGCATTGTTTTAGTAAAAGTATTTAGTAGTTAGATATTAGTATATAGAAATATTAATTGAAGAAAATCAAATAATTAACTGTTTTTCTAATTACTTATTACTAATATCTAAATACTATAAAATCATCACTTAAACAATTTAACTTGTTGGCTGTCAGTATAATCTAACTTAGTAAAGTAGTATTACTTAAAAACTATACTTTAATTTAAACATAAACATATTATAATCGTTTAAATTTGAAAACATATTTTCGCCTTTGCCATCAAATATTGCAGTGGACAAGGTAATTTCAACATTATCAGTTGCCATATACGATATGTTTGGTACGTAAACAAGTGCATAATTATTCTGTATATCGTCCCAGTCTGAAACAATAAAACCACCAGCTAGTGGCAATATTTTTAATTTATCGCCAAAAAATTGAATAGTAATATAAATAAGAATTATACCTCTCAATTTTATTTATTCCCCTCAGATATTATGGGATTATTATATTTTTAATTTATTTTTAATATGTTTAGTTACTAAGTCGAAGTTTTTAAATGCTGTTAAAGCTATTTGATGTCCTTCCAACACAAATTCTTTCATAGCTTGAGGTGTAGATGTTTTGTCGAATTTTGTAGGATGTTTTAATCCTTCTAACATTACGTATTTCACTTTTTTACCTTCTGCTTGATAATACATATTAATTAGGGTTTCGACTCCAAATCTGGATTCTTTCATTTTTTTTACTATGTGCATTATATCTTTCTTTTTTACGCATCTTTCGCCTGTAAAAGATTTGAATGGATTTACACTATAATTTATAAGTGTTTCATCTGCTTGACCAAGAACCATATCAACTTCTTCATTTAAAATAGGCATTACTAACTGCAAAAAATGTTTATCTGTTAAATTAGACAAATCGGCATCAATAAACGTAACAATTTCTTTGTTTGCATTTTCGACTCCTATTGCCATTGCATAACCTTTACCTTTATTTTCTGGGAAAGAAATATATTTTAAGTTCGGAATATCTTTTAATTCCTTTATTATTTGGTCCGTATTATCTGTTGAACCGTCGTTTATAACAATTATTTCCTCAAATAAGGATTTAGACACTCTTATTATAACATCTTTAATAGTGCTTTCCTCATTATATGCGCATATTACCGCTGTTGCTTTCATATTTATTAAATTTTTATACCAACAACAATTACGTCGTCAGTTTGTGTATTAACTTTATTTAAAATTCTTTGCTTAATATTCTTACTTATTTTCAATGAATTTATTGTTTCTTTAAAATCAGATATTAATATTTTTTTATCAGTATATTTTTTTTCTTTTAATTTTGCAATTATTAAATTTCCTTCTTTTATCTTATGTTTAATTAATTCTTTGTCTATCGACGAAATAGCAATTTCTAATTCGTTAAAAGAGTCAAACTTTCTATCCAAATATTCATTTTTCCAATTCTCAAAAGTTTCATTAAGTATTGTTCTCTGTTTATTTAATTCTTCTGTATGAATTGTTAATAAAAGTTGTTTAAACTGTTTTGACATAAATTTTTTACCATATTTACCACCTGGTTGATCTTTGTATCCGTCAGAAAACATGTATAGTAGGTCATTTTTTTGCAAATCAATATCTGTATATGAAAAATCCTTTTCTCTCGGATAAATGCCTATTGGTTGCTTATCTGCCTTATACTCAACAAGCTGATTATCTCTAATTATAAATAAAGGGTTGTATGCTCCCGAAAATTGTACTTGCATTTTATCAAAATCAATAATACACAAGGCTATATCCATACCATCCTGCACTAATCGTCCTTCCTTTTCGGTAAATGCTTTTTTAACTTTATATCGTAATTTATTCAAAATTTCATCACTTCTCAATGTATTATCATTTAATACTATTTCATTTAGATATGATATTCCAAGCATGCTCATAAATGCACCTGGAACTCCATGCCCTGTACAATCGGCAACAGC
>JAOZLS010000035.1 GCA_029934705.1 Bacteroidales bacterium
CAATGATTGCATTATTAGCATTTTTAGGACTAGTTGCAATATTGCTATTCACATATATATTTATAGCAAAAACAGAATCAATTGAAATAAACAAAGTTTTTTTTCCACCAACACAAGCAAAAGGAACTATTATTATAAAAAAGAAATTAGAAGAATACGTAATAATTTACTCTAAAAATCAAATTAATAATTCAATTTTCATAGATAAATATAAAACTATACCTAAAACAATTATTACACAACAAACAAAAAACGACGACGATAAAACAATATTATACAAATATAAAATACCTGTACAAGAAATTATAAATATATCACCCGGAGTAAATATTAAATCAATTGAAACAGTATATAAAATAAATTTAATTGATTTATTAAAGGCAAATAATAAAAAAGAACTATTTTTGAAACCAGGAGAGAAAATAAATATTCCGCATTATAATAGTATAAAGTAAATGATTGGAAAATTCATAAATAATTACGAAGTTGACGAAATAATAGACGAAGGAGGAATGTCTATTGTTTATTTAGGTATTCATAAAGACCTAAAACGCAAAGTTGCAATTAAAATGCTGAATCCAATATTAGCAAAAAATCCTGAAAATCGAAAAAGATTTAAACAAGAAGCTCTTACTTTATCCAAATTAAACCACCCAAACATAACAGCTTTATACGATTATGTAAAAAACGAAGACGGTTATTTTATTATTACAGAATATGTTTCGGGACAAACCTTAGAGGATTATATAGACCTAGTTACAGGACCAATGCCTGAGACTAAAGCTGCTAAAATTTTTGCTCAAATACTTGAAGCAATAAGCTATATTCACTCAAAAAATATTATTCACCGCGATATAAAACCCGCAAACATTCTTATAACAAAAAACAATCGAGTAAAGCTTCTCGACTTTGGTATAGCAAAATCTATTCAAGAAAACTCAAATTTAATTACAAAAGATGGCTCTAAAGTAGGAACAACTATGTTTATGAGCCCACAGCAAATAAAAGGAAGAGTTTTAGATAGAAGATCGGACATTTACTCGCTAGGTGCAACACTATTTTTCATACTAACAGGACAATTTCCTTTTGATAAAAACGAAACGGAATACGAAATTTATAACAAAATAGTTAATAGCCCATTTCCTAATCCTAAAACTTTTTATGTAGGCGTGTCCGACAAAATGTGCGAAATTATTGAAAAAGCAACAGCTAAAAAGCCACTAGATAGATTTCAAACATGTAGCGAATTTAGTGTAACAATACTTAAATCTCAAACGAACAAAGAAAAAATTCAGAACATAAACCTTCAAACAAAAATTATTGAAGCTGCGGATATTCAAATTAAAAGTAAAGTATTTAGCAAAGATTTTCTTCAAAATATAATAATGCTAATGACTGCCCTTATATTTACAACTACAATTGCTGCTGGAATTTTCTTTCTAAACAAAAAAGATATAAGACACGTAATTGCTGGTGAAAGTTATTTATTTGCAGCAGATAGCACAAACTCTTCTTATATAGAAAAAATATATTACGGTGAAACTGTAAAAATCTTAAAAGAAATTAAAAAAAATAAAAAAGAAACTTGGCTTAAAGTTTATAGTTTAAGGAATAATGCAGGATATATTCAAAAAGACAAAATTGCTGTTACACACATTTACAAACAAATTAACGAAATGATGGGTAACTCTGATGCAGCATATATTACTCCAGCCCATTTTAAATATGCAATGCGAAATTTTTATATTGAAAATAGACTATTCGATAATAATTTTACTAAGTGGAAACTCTTTGCTGAAATAAAAAAATCTTATGAATACAATACTATTGCCAAAGGAGATTTTGACGATGATAACATCCAAGATTTTGCATGCTTAATTACAAATTCAAGCTCTAATTCTAAAAAACTAATAATATTTTTTGGAAATAATGAAAACAGTGTTGTAATTGAAATGAACGATGATGTAAAATTAAAAACAATAAATAAAGGCAAAAGTGGCGGACGTTGGTTTTTAGGAAATACTTTTAGCAGAAAAAACCAAGAAGGTAATTCTTATGAAGTAAAAAAACATCAATATCTTGACTCTGACGCAATTCTTATATTAAAAACAGAAACTGAAGAAAACATTTTATACTCTTATAATATAGAAGAAAAGATGATTAACTTTTATAATCAATCTAAATAATAAAAAACATCTTAAAAAAAGCAACTATTTCAACCATTATATATCTTTACATATAGTTATATAAACATAATACTTAAACTCTTACAAATTATGAAGAAACTTTTATCAACTTTATTTCTTATTTCTGCAATATCCATTGTAAGTTTTGGGCAATTGACTGTTCAAAATGGGCAAACAGGACAAGATTTAGGACAAGTATTGTCTGGAGACAATATTCAAATTACAAACGCCTCTATATCTGGACACAACAACCAACATGGTACATTCACCTTTTCTGGCGATGGACTTCAGGTAAACTCTGGCGTCATACTATCAACAGGTAATATCTTTGATGCAATTGGACCAAATAATAGTACTGAAACATCTACATCTTTTGGAGGTCCAGGAAATTCCCTATTAAGTCAACTTTCGGGGGAAGAAACCCATGATGCAACAGTTCTTCAATTTGATTTTGATGTACAATCGGATGAAATAGAATTCAACTTTATTTTTCTTTCAGAAGAATATAATGAATGGGTTGGATCTGGATTTAACGATGTTTTTGCCTTTTATATTTCTGGACCAGGAATTGATGGAGAAGAAAATCTTGCTGTTGTACCAGGAACAACAACTCCTGTTACTATAAATGAAATAAATAATGATTCTTTTTGGCAGTTTTTTCATGATAATACTAATGGAAATACAAATATTGAATTTGACGGCTTTACAACATTAATGACTGCTAAAAAAACTGGTTTACAATCTTGTAGCACTTATACATTAAAACTAATGATTGCTGATGCAGGCGATGACCAGTTAGATGCTGCTGTTCTTTTACAAGAAAACTCTTTAGTACAAGCAAGCGTATCAGCTTCATCATCAACCTATAGCAACAACAACACTGCACTAGAAGGCTGCATAGAGGCCGACTTTACATTTCAACTTGATGAAGCAGTTGATTACGACGTAGAAATTCCTATTACAATTGGAGGTACTGCAATTAATGGAGTTGATTATAAATACATTGATCCAATTATTATTATTCCTGCAGGACAAACGCTTGCTACAATAATAATTGAATCATACTCTGACGGAATGACTGAAGGACAAGAAACAATAGAACTTTCGTTTACACCAAGTCCTTGCCAAGCTCCTAGTACTGTTTCATTATTTATTGATGATTTTGAACCTATTGAATTTAATGCTACTGAAACAGGAGCAAATTGCAATGGAGCAACTGATGGAAATGTGCTTTTTACAATAACTGGTGGCTT
The DNA here is from genome assembly GCA_029934705.1 of Bacteroidales bacterium. GTDB lineage: Bacteria > Bacteroidota > Bacteroidia > Bacteroidales > JAADGE01 > DZBS01. Next base: position 3,440 of record JAOZLS010000035.1, read on the forward strand.
TGCTCCATATATAATTAATTTAACCGATACTATTACTGGCGAATTAAACTCTTACACCTCAAATCCAATTCCAGACCTTACTGCTGGTGCTTACCTTGTAGAAATAATTGATAGTTACGGTTGTAAAGCTGAAGACCTTGTTTTTGGAGATGTATTTAATGCTGGAACAACCTTTTTACCAACAGGTACTGGTGTAACTTATGAAACATCTATTGAAGTTACTGGATTTGACGATGGCGAAGTTATTGAAACAATAGACCAATTCAAACAAGTTTCAGCAGTAATGGAACACTCTTATGCAAATGACATTTCGATAACTTTACGTGCACCAGACGGAACCGAAGTTGTTCTTAAAGTTGAAGGTGCTGGCTCTCCTGGTAGCAATCAGCATAATTATGTTGATATGGGAGAACCTGTTTCTTCTGGAAGATACGACAAATGGAATGCCGATAATATTACTCCTGGTATTGGTTATGAATATGTTTGGAACACCGACCCTGCTTACAACACAATGAGCTATATGGTTGATAACCAATTGTTACCTGAGCATACTTATGTTTCAACTTTTGGAAATGAATTAACAGATCACTATTACCCAGAAGGTTCTTACACTCCTGAAGAGGACTTAACCGGATTCATTGGTGTTCCTCTTAACGGATCTTGGACAATAATTGTTACCGATTTCTATATTTATGATAATGGCTACATTTTTGAATGGAATTTAAGCATAAGTTCTCCTCAATCCGACTCTATAATAACTATTACAGAACCTGTATTACCCGTAATTACTTCAACATTTACAAACCCTGATTGTGGGGTCGATAATGGCGAAATAGACATTACAGTAGAAAACTATACTGTTGATAATTATTTATGGAGTAATGGCGAAATTACAGAAGACATAATAAATTTATCTAGCGGAACATATTCTATAAATATAGAAGGTGATGATGGATGTAACTACGATTACGACTTTAACCTTTCAAATAACGGAAGTCTTGTACTAGAAGCCTCAACTGAAGCTGAAACATGTATTGGTGCAGAAAATGGTAATATAGATTTAACTGTTACAGGCGGAACTCCAAATTTCAATTATACTTGGGACAATGGAGCAACTACCGAAGACATTGCAAGTCTTAATCCTGGAGATTATACTGTTACTGTTACAGATGCTAGTGGGTGTACAGGAATTGAAACTTTTAATGTTGCTGAAGCAATTGAAATAGATATTTCTGAAGAAATTACTCACGAAAACTGTGGCGACCGTGAAGGTGCTATTGATTTAACTGTAACAGGTGGTCTTGCTCCATACCAATTTGCATGGTCAAATGGCGAAATAATTGAAGACATTACCGACCTACAGCAAGGAGAATACTCTATAACTGTTACCGATGCAAATGCTTGTACATCAAATAAAACTTTCACAATTGTTAATTATGTTGGAAATTGTATTCCTGATTGCGATTTAGCAATAACTAACCAACTTATTACAGACGAAAATTGTGGACAAGAAAACGGTGCTATTGATTTAACAATATTCACAAGCTTTTCGCCATACATAGTTGAATGGACAACTGGTGCTACAACTGATGATATAACTGGACTTGTTGCAAATAATTATTCAGTAACAATTACCGATGCTGAAGGTTGTGAACTAATTCAAGAATTTGAAATAACTAACCAAACAAGTGGTTTGGAAGTATTAAGTATTACTGAAACTAACGAAACTTGTGGAAACGGACAAGGCTCTATTGATTTAACAATAAACGGCGGAGCTTTACCTTACACTTTCGACTGGTCTAACGGTGCTACAACCGAAGATTTAAACAACTTAAATGCAGGGAATTACTCTGTAACAATTACCGATGCAAACGGTTGTTCAGTTACTTCTTCAGCAAACATTTTAAATAATGCAGGAACATTAGAGCTAGCTTGGAGTAATGCTATAAATGAAACTTGTGGAAACACACAAGGCTCAATTGATATTTTAGTTCAAGGCGGAAACCCTTTCAGTGGAGGTGGCGGAGGCGGAGGCTCATTTGAATATTATAATTATTCATGGTCAAATGGCTCAACTTCCGAAGACCTTTCTAATTTAGCAGCAGGAAATTACTCGTGTATTGTTACCGACGAAGATGGTTGTCAAATATCAACACCTGTTTTTGTAATTGAAAATGAAGGAGGAAATATTAACATTGATTATATTGATGTTGACAATGAAATTTGTGGAAATGGTTTAGGCGAAATTGAACTTGAAATTTCTGGAGGAACACTTCCATACACTTTTAGCTGGTCAACTGGAGAAACAACTCAAAATCTTTCTAACCTTTCGGCAGGTATTTTTAATAATACAATTACCGATGCAAATGGCTGTTCTATTTCAACAGGAAACCTTAATCTCATAAACGAAAGCGGTACACTAGCTCTTTCTAATATCTCAACAACCGATGAATTATGTAATAATAACCTTGGTGCTATTGATATTACAATTGATGGTGGAACTTTACCATATAATTACTTATGGAATACTGGTTCTTCTTCCGAAGACTTAAATGGAATTAGTGCAGGAAACTACAATTGCTTAATTACCGACTTAAACGGTTGTGAAGTAGATGTTAACACAACTATAAACAGCGACAACGGAGCAATTGCAGTTGAAAATACAATTATAACAAATGAAACTTGCGGAAATACAAATGGTGCAGTTGATATAATAATTGTTGGAGCGGCTGCCCCTGTAACTTACAATTGGAATTCAGGACAAACATCCGAAGACTTAGCAAACATATCGGCAGGAAATTATAATTGTATTATTACAGATAATATTGGTTGTCAGACATCTGCTATTGCAACAGTATTAAACGATGCAGGAACCTTAAGCCTTAACAACTCAATTGTTACAAACGAACAATGTGGTGATGCAAATGGGTCTATAAATTTAGTTGTATATGGCGACCAAACTCCTATTACATTTAGCTGGAGTAACGGCGAAACAACCGAAGATTTACTAAACCTTACAGCAGGAACATACTCTTGTATAATTACTGACAATGCAGGTTGTACTATTAATACTGAAACATACACAATAAATAACACATCTACAGCAATGTCCATTGATAACGCTACTATTTCAGATGAAACTTGTGGCAGTGGCAATGGTACTATTGATATTACAATAAACGGAGGAACTGCCCCAATAACTTATCTTTGGAGTAATGGTGCAACAACTCAAAACATTTCTAATATATCAGCAGGTACATATAATGTTACAATTACCGATAACACTGGTTGTTCTATTAACAATTCTTATGTAGTAAATAATAATGCAGGAAGCTTAGCAATAACTTCTTTTACAACTACAAATGAAATATGCGGAAATAATAGTGGAGCAATTGATATTACTGTAAATGGTGAAAATCCTATAACTTACCTTTGGAGTAACGGTGCTGCAACCGAGGATATTTCAGGAATTGTTGCAGGAACTTATTCTGTTTCTATTACTGATAATAATGGCTGTGCAATAACTTCTTCTAACTTTAATATTTTAAATGATGCAGGAGCATTTGCTGTTAACAATATTCACACAACAAACGAGTATTGTAATAATAGCGAAGGTACTATTGAAGTTGAAGTTGAAAATGGAACTCTACCTATTTCTTATAACTGGAGCAGTGGCGAAATATCAGAAGACCTAGCAGGACTAAGCCAAGGTACATATCTTTGTATTGCTACCGATGCAAATGGTTGCGAACTAAATTATAATGCAACAATTTATAATGAAACAGGAGATTTAGCCCTTTCAGCCTCAACTATTACCGACGAAACTTGTGGAAACACTAACGGTGCAATAGATATTAGTATTGAAGGAACAAATACACCTTTTACATATTTATGGAGTAACGGTGAAGTAAGCGAGGACATCTCTAACTTAAATAGTGGCAATTACTCTTGTACTATTACTGATAATGAAGGTTGTGCAATTACTACAAACTCTACAGTTGCCGATATTAGCGGGAACTTCACTATTATTAATTCTGAAATTATTGACGAATATTGTAATAATGCAGGTGGTACAATTGATATTTCAATAGCAGGTGGACAACTTCCTTACAATGTAAACTGGAGTAATGGTGAAACTACCGAAGACATCTTCAACTTAACAGCAAATACGTATTCTGTAATAATTACTGATGCAATAGGTTGCGAAACTCAAAATTCATATACAATTTTAAACACTCCTAGCACATTAAACATAGATGATGTAGTTATAACAGACGAAAGTTGTGGAAATGGCGAAGGTGCAATTGATATTACATACTCAGGAGCAAATATAAATGCTTATTTTAGTTGGAGTAATGGCGAAACAAGTGAAGACTTAACAAATCTTAACTCTGGAAATTACGAAGTTATTATTACCGATGAATATGGATGCTCAACAAGTGAAACATATTTTGTTGATAATGCTACAGGTGGTTTTATTGTTGAAAATGTTACATCTACAAACGAAGAGTGCGGTGGAGACAATGGAGCAATCGATATTACAGTAACAGGCGGTACAACCCCCTACTCTTTCTTATGGAGCAACGGAGCAACAACCGAAGATTTAACAAATATTGATGCAGGAACTTATTCATGTGAAATAACAGACAACTCGGGTTGTATAATAAATATTACTGAAACTATTGAAAACATTACCAATGGTACTGCGGTTAATTTAGTATCAATTACCAACGATCAGTGTGCATCATCAACAGGAAGTATAGATATTTCAGCAACAGGCGGAAACACTCCTTACTCTTTCCTATGGAATACTGGAGCAACTACTGAAGACTTAGATAATATTTCGGCAGGTAATTATTTTGTAACAGTTACCGATAATACTGGTTGTAGTTTTACATCGGATAATTTTATTGTTGAAAACGAAGTAAATGATGAACTTGCAATTGTTAATATTCAAATTGAACCTGACTTTTGTAGCGAAGGTTTCGGTTCTATTAACTATGAGCCAGCTGTACCAGGAACTTATACTTATGAGTTAGATGGGAATGAAGGTTTTCCTCCATTTATGGAGCTTACTGCAGGTGAATATGTAATTTCAATTATTGATGGAAATTGCCGTGTGGACGAGACAGTTACAGTTGAAAGTAATGGTTTCTTTAATCTTACAACAGATAATGTACAAGATGAAATTTGCGGACAAGCAAATGGTCTTATCGAAATATCAGTTGGTGGCGGTGGAGGCGGTGGAGGAAACTTCACTTACCTTTGGAATAACAGTGCTACAACACAAGATATTTACGACCTAAGTGCAGATACTTATTCTTGTAATGTAACCCATGTAAATACTGGTTGTATTCAAACAGTTTCTCATACAATTTCAAATATTGTAAACTTTACTGCTTCTTCAAACAAAACAGACGCTACTTGTGGTGAAGAAAACGGTGAAATAGATATTACTATTGAACCATCTGGCGATTATACTTTTGAGTGGAGCAATGGTGCAACAACCGAAGACATAACAAATGTTGCAACAGGAACTTACACTTGTATTATTGCAGATACCGAAGGTTGTGAAGATGTTGTTACTCAGGAAATACTAAACAATCAAAATAACCTTAGTATAAGTGCTGAAATAGAAAACGATGTTTGTTCTCAATCTATTGGAAGTATATTATTAACAATTTCAGATGCACCTATTGGATACACTGTCCTTTGGGAGAACTTAGAAACAACTAATTTTATTACTAATTTAGAAGAAGGAACTTATAATGTTACAATTACTGATACCGAGTTTGGTTGCGAGCAAGACGAAAGTTATACTGTTGAAGATTCGTTTTCATTTACTGTAGATAAAACAATAACAAACAGTACTTGCGAAACTTGTGCCGATGGTGAAATTGATTTAACATTAAATCCTGCTTCAGGAAATTATACTTTTAATTGGAGTAATGGTGATAACACCGAAGACATTACAGATTTACTTCCAGGAGTATATAATGTTATTATTTCAGATGACCTAGGTTGTTCTTTAGACAGCAGTTACACTATTAATTTTGACATTGTAAGTGTACAAACACAAGAAGGACATTCAATTGTAATTTATCCAAATCCAGCAAGCGACATTCTTAATATTAACTATAATTTAGTTGAAAAAGATAATGCTACGCTATTGGTTATGGACTTTACAGGAAAAGTTATTATTTCAAACCAAATAAATAATTCTAAAGGATTAAAACAAATAGATATTACACAACTAGCTAGTGGTATTTATTTCCTTAAAATTAATATTGATGGACATTCAGAAATAATAAAATTTGTAAAAAGATAATATTAAATATTCACGCATAAACAAAAGCCAGTCAAATTTTATTTGACTGGCTTTTTATTTTTCTAATATGAAAGTATTAGGAATTATTACAAATATCAAAAACTTTTTCTATTATTTTTTTCATCTCCTTTTCAGGATATCTTATTTCTTTTGCTAATTTAATCATATCCTGTTTTTTTGGATTTCCTACACCAAGAACTGATGTTGCATGCTCTCCCCCAAATCCATCACTTTTAAGTAAATCATAAGCAGGGCTTAATACCCAAACTCCATTTTTGTATAAAAAACTGAAATTTTTTGCATGGTCATCTTTATTTCCAATAGCAACATTAAAAACCATAAGAGTTAATAATTTTGAAAGCTCTTTTATATTTTTAGTTAATGCCATTGTAACTTGAGCTAATTGTAAATAATCTAACGAAGGATAACGATGACTTGCATGTAATAAACCACTAGCAGAATGAACATGAAATCGTTCATTCCCTTTTCTATCAAAAAGTTGAGTTCCAAAATATTTTTCTTCAAACAAAAAAGTTTCTGGCATTTCAATTCCACATTGTTTTGCTAATTTAGAATAAAAAAATTCTTTTTCCCCAACATCTTTAGGGTCAATACTAGAAGGAAATTTCACCATCCACGAACTTCCTTTATATTTTATCAAAACTTTTGGTCTGGCACCACCAGAAGAACCCGTTTGCTCTAAAAGTGATTTAACAGTAGGCAAATCCGCTTGCTCCAACAATATTTCCGACACTTGATTTGCAATAATATTCAAATCTTGAATTTTCCCCTTATAAATAAAACTATTATCTGGCTCATAAGTTAAAGCTCCCATTCCACCATTGCCAACATAAGCAAGTCTATCTAGTACATTTAACGATGATAATTGTATTTTTTTACTCATCAAAAACCTATCTAATAATAAGTTTCCCCAACCATCAGGCATAGAGTCGGCAAACACGCCAAACAAACCATAAAAAGGTTCAAATTTTGCTTCAAAAGTGCCTGATTTCAGTGGCAGAAAAAAAGGTGAAATTGAAAAACCTTCTTTCAGCCATTTATTATCATATTCAAAAAGAGTATTGCCTTTTTTTCCAAGAAGCAATCGTCCTAAATTAATGTTATTTAATTTAATATGTAAGATTTGTGTATTTTGCATACGTCATAATTTATACTTTTTAGTAAAACAACTAATTTTATTTCTTTCGTTTCTTTCTTACTCTTTGTTTGTTTATAATTTCATTTTCTTTAATATAATCATCCAAAGTTACTGGTTCGTCTTCTGTAAAAAAGTTTATAACATTTGCTGTTGCATCTAAAATTATTGCAATTTTAAGCAAACTAGCCAATGATATTTCACCCTTTTGTTCAAATCTTTTTAGGCTCGAAAGGCTAACTCCTGAACGTTCTGCTAAATCTTTTTGTGTAAAATTTAATTTAATTCGCTTTTTCTTAGAATTCTCAGCAATTGTTTTTGCTAAATAACTTGGATTATTTTGATTTAATAAAATATCTATATCGGTCATAATATTATCCTTTAACTTGTATTTTATACTTTAAGGGGTAATATATGACTTTTTATTGTGTTTTCCAAGCTTTTTTATAGATAATTTATACTATAGGTATTACAGCTTCTTTTCCATTGTTTTTCCAAATTTCCCATAAAGTCGGGGCACGACTGACAATTGCAAATTGCAGAAAAGATAATTTACATGTACGCAATAAATTAAGAAAGTCGCAGTCCGATTATAACAAAAAAATTTATTAAAAAAACACTTTTTACGGATTTTTTCCACTATACTGGAAATATTAATAGTTCTAATAATAAAAAGAGCTTCATTTGGGGTGAAGCTCTCTGGTTTGGTTTTGGTTTATAACTTGTATTATTTATCGCAACGACTATAATCGCCAGTATCTTTTTCGCCCATTCTTATTTTTCCTACATAAGGATAAATTGTAGTTTAATAAAGAAAAAAACGTATTAAAATGCAAAACCAATTCCAAGATTTTGAAAATTAAAGTCATTCCGTTTTTGGAAATTATATGCAATAACAATATTAGAAATAACAATTTTGGCTCCTACTTGAAAAGAAAAGTAGCTATATTTAATATCATTTGTCATATAATTCCCTGTATATTCCCATGAATAACCATCATAACAATCATAAACTTCTTCATATCCCGACACTAAAAATGTATTAGTCCCAAATCCATAACCAACCCCTGCATCTATCCAAATAGGATAAATAAACCTCCTTGTTAAACCTAGTTCTATATAATTATCGTTATTCTTAAATTCTGAAGCATCTAAAACATATTTAACCTTTTCATAATCACCTTCGATAAAGGTTGTCTCATTTTCGGGAAAATATACACTATGGTACGCTTTATCAAAAGTATATATGCTTGAATTGAAATAACCAAAATAATAGCCTAAACCAAACTTACTCAACTTAAGAACCTCTGCACCAATTGCAAATTTTTCCGCAGTTATAATATTTAATTCAGAACTTTTGGGCATACCAACATAAAAAGCAACTCCTGTATGACTTCTCATATTTAACATTTTTATACTTGCTTTATATTTTCGGTTAATTTTTTTAGCATGTATTCCATTTGGATATTTAGAAAGTGATTTTGCATATATTTTTTTTGATTCTCTAAAATTTCGATTTTTATATTTTTCGTCACCCCAATTTTCATAAGTGTCTTGTATGCTTTTTGTAATTTCAGTTGCATATTTCCCTCGTGGATAATGTTTTAAATAATAATCATAATTATAAACAGCTTTCTTCCAATTTAATTGGGCAAAAGCAGCATGACCATATTTCCTATAACTTATCTGAATAACATTATTTATTTCATCAGCATATTTACCATAAGGATACTCTTCGATATATTCGTTATAATAATAAATATCATTACTATTTTTCGCTTTTAAGTACGCATCATACTCTATACGTTCCTTCAATTTCTGTTTTACCTGCGATTTATAATTTCCCAAATAATACTTTGACTTATAGCTATATAAATAATGATTTAGTGATTCTTGAGTATAAGTATTAATTGCTTTGTTGTATGCGTTCTTATCAATTTTTGCCATAATTGGCTTTAATTCTAATATAAATTTACCTCTCGGGTACTTATCAATATAATTTTCATAAGAACTTTTTGTATTTTTAGATTTTGCATATTTCCAATAATCAATTTCTTTTATCGACTTTTCTATATTAACAATGTTCTTGCTATCAGGAAAACTAGATTTATACTCTGCTAACAAGTCGGCATCTAATGAATTTTTTATTTTATTATAAAAATACTCCTCTCCTTTTTTATTATTTTGTTTTTGTTTTCTCTGACTTTCAATTTTTACATTTATTTCAGAAATTACGATGTTGGCTTTTTTTATTCTTTCTTTTTGAAAATTTTCTTCAGCTAGATTATAAGCAGAATTTATTTGTTTCCCCAACATTTTGTAATTTTTAAATAATTCTGACTCTTGGTATATTTTTGGAGTAAGAATTAAGAGGTTATCATAAGCAATTTTTGATTTGATAATATCATTATTATTATAATATGCCTGCATCAATAAACCCTCTATTTTAGGGTTTGTAGAGCCTATAATTGATTTGCATTTTTTTAAATAAGTAATTGTTTTATTAAACTGAGCTTCTTTATAGGCTTCGCAAGCCTGACTGTAATATTGTTTTGCATTTTGAGCAAACATAAGTGTAATGCTAAATTGCAAAATGATAATAATTAATATTTTTTTCATATTAGTCTTCAATTTTTACGGTATAACCTTGAGATTTATAACTACGACTTAATTCTGCAACTTTCCTGTTTCGTTGAGGAAGTTCTTGCTCTCGCAATTTTCTCTTTTTCTCTGCTTTTTTTCTCTTTTCTTCCTTACGCTTTTTTCTTATCCTGTCCCTTTCCTCATAAGACATATCACTTGGCCAAGATGTAAGTACTGGTCCGCCATAACCTGACCAGACAGTTGGCTTACCTATATTTGCAATTCTTTCAGGAGGATTTAGCCAGCTACCATCAGCATTAACCACCCCTTTAGTGTAAAATGTAACCAAAATATCAGAGCAATATTCAAAGTCGAATGATTCTGTTTTAGTATCATTAATTTTTACTATTGCGACACCATTTTTATATTCTAGAATCTTATCATAATTAAATGGAATTAAGGTTTTATTTGTCTCTTTATTTACCACTCCATATTTGCCATTTTTACTTTTTATTTCATAATTATTATCATTAATAACATCATCGGGGACACTCCAAAAATCATTATTATTATCAGTATATAGCTTTTTCTTTCCTTCTTTTTCTTTTTCCAAAATTTGCTTTGGAGAAAGGTCTCCTTTTTCATACTTTTCGTATAAGTCAATAATAGCATTCATTTCATACTCTGGCCATTCTATTGATTTTATTCGAGCACTGATTGATAATTCTTTAGTCAAATCAAACAGGTGTTTTAAATGTTTGTTATCTGTAATTTGATTGCTAATATACGAACCACACCCACCTCCTGGTTTTATGTATGAACCATCCCAAAGAATAAATTCAGACCAAGTTTTAGGACTACCTGCAACAATATCATTACAAACTTGATCACTTTTACACAACAACAATTTGTGGTTTTCGATAGTATATCTAAAACATTTTGAAAATATAGGACTTTGCTCTCCAAACAAATTTATATTATCATTAAAATATTTATCCCCTAGTTTCACATTACCAGATGCACTTCCACTAAGCTCAATTGTCATTTTTATTGGTTGCAAATTATCAAAACGTTTTAATAAATCTGGATATTTGCTTAATTCATAACGAGAAATCTGCCTTGCACCATTTGTCCCTGGAACAGAATAATGTTGAGTACTTTCCCACTTTGTTGAATAAATCTCTATAGGTTCGCCCATTAAAGTCCACCATTCAAAACCTAAGTACATTTTATCAATTAAGCCCGCGGGGTCATCTATTCTCTCAAAAGCTTGCGACACTGGAATATTTTTCCCTATAAAACGATTGTCGCTTGTTTTTACTACTTTTTGAGCTTGTAACAAGTTAACTGATATCAGTAATATTAATAGCACTATGTTTTTCATTTATTATATATTTTGTAATATCTACATTTAATTCTAAAATCTAATTTATTTAAACAATCTGTTTAAGTTAATTAACCTCATTAATTTTATGTTTTAATTTCTGCTTTGTTATTCTTAATATTGTATTAAAACTGTATAAGCTCGTTTATTATAATTTTATATATGAATATGAACCTGAAAAATATTTTGAAGTAAAAGGACTATATCCACTTGATTCTAAATATATTGTTTCATTATCATCACTTATGGTTATAAATGTTTCTAAAAAAAAACTTCCTATGATTTGATTATTTTCATATTCAATCCATAAATCTTGGGCAGACCACCCCCCTTCTGTTTTAGTTATGTTGTAAATTTTAGTGTCCCCAATACTTATAAGTCCACGATTTTGTGCTGTAAGAAACCAACCTGATTTTATTTCTCTAAACGTAGCTTTATTTTCAGAAATATTAATTATAAGACTTTTTGAACTGCTTTCCCACAAACCACTAGGTATAGTGTCGTTTACATCAAGTTTTTCACAATTTGCAAAAAAAATACTTATAAATACTATTGAAATTAATACTCTTTTATTTTCCATATTATATATATTTTTTTGAGACTACTTTTTTATTTACGACTTATACAATAATTGACAACTTCAATATGTTCAAAAATTTCGCATTTTACATTTTAAGCTTATGTAAAAAGGTTTTTCTGTTCAAACTTCTATATATTTCAAGTTTTTAAATTTTAGATATATTCATAAAAGAAACTACTGACTACAACAACGGTAGTCGATATTAATTCTTGCAAGAATTTTTGATATTAATTTTTAGTATGGATATACCTACCTTCTTTATCACTATATACAGTTTTTTTATAAACTCCATTTTTAAAATAATTCTCTTTGCAACTTCCGTCTGGATTATAAATTATTTGTTTTGATATCTTTCCATTTTTTAAATCATAGATATCAATTCTTTTTGTACTACCATTTAAATAATACTTCTTCCACTTTATTAACATACCATTTGAATAATTTTCCACAACTTCTTTTTCTCCACTTTTATAGTAAAAAATCCATTTCCCGTTTCTTTCTTTCAACATTATACTTCCTTCAGAATGCAAATTTCCATTTATATAATAAGATTTTAGAGAATAGTTATTTATATTTCCATTTATATAATCAAATTTCTGTTTAATATTTCCATTTTGATAAAAAAATTCTTTCTTTACGACCTTACCATCAGAATCATAATATTTAATTTTACTCCCTTCTTGATAAAAGAATTCAGTCCTTGCTTTCTTACCATAAGAGTCATAGTATTGTATTTGTTTTGTATTCCCATTTTGATGAAAGAATTCAATTTTTGTTTTTTTACCATCAGAATCATAATTTTGTATTTGTTCAATATTCCCATTTATATCATATATTTTAACTGGTTTATTTTGAGCAAAAGTACTTATTGCAAATACTACTGCAAGTACTAATAAAATTGTTCTTTTCATTTTGTATAAATTTAATTGTTTTTTCAGTCTTTAATTTTACGAATTATATATTTTCCATAAAAATAGCCTATAATATCACTACCATCTTCTGACTTAATAATAATCTCACAAATGTTATTTTTTTTTATATTTACTGTTACTATTTCTTCTACTGTCCAAAAAATATCACTGGGATGTAGTATATCTATATCCAATTCGCTATCATCATTGTCAGAAAAGGAATATGAGTTATTTTTAGCCAGTTTTTTTTTACTTAGAAAACTAATTAAAACCGCAATCCCATCTCCTGTATGATTTTCAAGATCATTTGTGTATGTAACACCATTTGACACTAGGTGTATATAGTACCGATACCCATATTCTGCCTCGTATTCTTCATAGTAATCTGCTTTTTCAGATAAAGCATAATAACCTTTACGGAGTCTAAATTTATTATTGTCTTTATTTAAAACTACACCATTTTTGCAATATTTAATTTTGGATATTTTACCTTTACTGTTGTAGCCTATCATAGTACCATTCCCATTTTTTAAGCTTCCTCCTTTTCTTATAATGCCATTTTCATCAAAACAAGATATATTATTCCATCGTAAACCATTTGTAATAACTGGCGAATATTTGTATTCTATTTCTTCTTTTAATTGTCCATTATTATAATACCATTTTGCGATACCATATCTATGACCATTTTTAATCATACTGCTAAAACTTAGTTTGCCATTAGAATAATATGTTTTATATGCACCGTTGCCATTTTTTAATATCTGAGTTCCATCAGGCAAAATTAAATCTAAATTCTTAGACAATTCCCCATTGGCATAAAAATATTGAGCTTTTAAATCCTCATTTTCATAATAATATTTCCAGTTGCCATCTTTTTTACCATTAACATATAATCCTTGTGCTTTTATTATTCCATTACTATAATAATACTTCCATTCACCTTTGGCTTTACCTTTAAAATAATCTCCTTCAGATTTCAAAGACCCATCTTTATTAAAATAACTCCATAACCCATTTTTTTTATTCATTAAATAATTTCCATGAGATTCTTTTTTGCCACTCTCATAATAATTTTCAGATCCACCATGTTTCTTTCCTTTAGAATAAAAGGTTTGAGATTTCATTTTCCCACTTTTGTAGTACAAAATCCAGTAACTCGTTGCTTTATTTGTATTAGAGTCATAATAGCCTTCAGCAGTTCTTTTTCCATCTTTAGTATATTCTTTCCAGTATCCAGTTCTAACAAAATTACCAATTCCATCTTTATTAATATCGTATTTTTTGTTACGAAGACTCTTAAATGGCCAAGACATAGTTTTTGACCCCTGACCATATGTTCCATCGGTGGAATATATAAATTTGTTTTCGTATGCTGTGTTGATAAGTTCTCCTTTTAAATATCTCCCATATTCATCAAAAGTATATTTATCTGCAATAGTACCATCTTTCCAATAAAAAATCCATTCACCACTGCAAACTGAATATCTTGAATTATTATAGTACTCCCCCTCGGCATACTTTTCTCCTGTCTTATAATAAAATGTCCACTCACCTGTTTTTATACCAGCATAAGTTATCAGAGTTAGAATAGTTACAGGACCTTTTCCGTATAACTCCCCATTTGTATAGAATATTTTTTCTGTCTCTGTTTGTGCAAAAGCACCACTTATTGCAAATATTACTGCAATTAATACTAAAATTGTTTTTTTCATTTTGTAATTTTTTAAATTTAATACTTAATTTATTTATGAATTTTAGTTTATTATCTATGTTACAAATAATAATTATGTTAGATGAAAATTAGTATTATTTTGCACTTAAAAGTTCAATTGACACACCTTTAACATGTTCACAGGCATAATCTTTGAAGCTTGAACATAATACATTAGTATAATGTTTGCCTGGTTTAACAGAATAAAAAGTCATGTCTTTTTCTTCTCCTCCTCCACTTACTCTTACTTTTATAGTAACTGTTTCTGAGGTTTTATTTACGGCTTTCACTTCAACACTTGCTTTATTTACTCCATACTTCCAATAAAACTCTACATTAGCAAAGTTTGCTGCAAAATGCCAATCGTAGGTTACTTTTACAGATGATGTAATAGCAATATTTGCTTTGTCGGCTGATAAACTTGTTTGCTGCTGTTCTTGTGATGAAAACAAGAAGAGACCTAAAAATGATAAAATAATAAATTTCATAGTATTTTTTTAAATTAAGAACCTACTTCCATTTTTAAGTGCTTTTTCGGTATATTCACACTTTTATAAAATTTAAAAAAGCACAATACT
>JAOZLS010000036.1 GCA_029934705.1 Bacteroidales bacterium
TCGCAACGAAGATATCGGAAATTTTCCAGAAAGTGAAAAGATTGTTAATTTTTTTTTATTAACAATTTTGAAGTATTGGAGTACTTAGATAGAGCTTATATTCCTTTACTTAATTATTACCATAAAACACAAGACCGATGTTTATTCACTAGTTATATATTATTTAAAATATGTAAATAAGGACTACTATCATCTATATTTTTTAAAGCTTTTTAAAACATTTATTTTCTAGTATTTATATTTTATTTTTTGAAATTGTTATTGTGTGTTATTAATTTATAATTGAAACCAAGACCTCTGTTTATTTATTACACCAACAATTCATTACAGCAGTTCGTTACTTTTTGTAAATTGTTAATTTAGAGAACTTTGGCTAAGTTGCTGTTTGTTAATATATACTTATTAGAAACATTTTAGTTATTTACAAGTTCAAATTTTGCCAAAGTTTAACTAACCATTATATGTATATACAAATACTATAATTTACTAATATTTATTATATATCATCGCAAACAGCTGTAAATCAAAGCAAACATGTTTTTAATACTATTTACCGAAAAACAAACAAAGTCTCTTAAAATGCTTAAAAACAGCAAATTATGACATTTGCCAATAAAAAGAGCCATATTTTATTAAAATATGCCTCTTAGATGCTTAAAACAGAGTAAAACAGCAATATTTTTGACTTTAAACACCTGTTATACTGCAAAATAATAACAATACTGCTGTTGAAAAAACTAAGTACTTATAATTTTATCTTTATTCTTTCCATTATACTATTCTCTTCAATTATTTTTATATATTTTCAAAACTGGTCTTTCTAATTAAAATTGTGTATATTCGTGGCTGGTTTATACCACTTTTGATTTCAATCAAATATAATCTCTGTTTACTTCTTAATTAATACATCCCTCCATTAGTAAATAATTTCTCATTGAATTACGAGTAGTCAGGACTGACAATATATTATTTATTTAAAATATAAGAAAATATGAAAATATTAACTTTAGGAGTAATTGGTACTTCAAAAAAAGAAGATGAAAGACGTGTTCCTATTCATCCTGAACACCTATCGCGGATTCCAGAACATATTCGGAAACAATTAATTTTTGAAAAAGGATATGGGAAACCTTTTGGCTTGGATGATACTTTTTTCGAAGAACAAGCAGGAGGAGTAGCATCAAGACATGAAATTTTAGCAGAAATTGGATCAGTAATTATTGCTAAACCTATTTTAGCCGATTTAGAGGAATTACGAGAAGGAGGCATAATTTGGGGTTATCCGCATTGTGTACAACAAGGAGATATTACGCAAATTGCAATAGATAAAAAAATAACACTTATTGCTTTTGAAGATATGTTTATATGGTCACCAACTGGTCAAGTGGGCCGACATACTTTTTATAAGAATAATGAAATGGCAGGCTATTGCGCTGTTATCCATGCCTTACAATTAAAAGGAATTGACGGACACTATGGTAACCAACGAAAAGTTCTTATTTTTAGTTTTGGAGCTGTAAGTCGTGGTGCTATTTATGCTCTTAAAGCACATGGTTTTAGAGATATAACAATTTGTATTCAAAGACCAGATCATGAAGTTCGTGAAGAAGTTTTGGATGTAAATTATGTACGTATTAGACAAGGAGAAGGGAATGAAGCTAGGATGGTATTTGTAGAACATGATGGTACAGTTCACCCTTTATCAAATTTAATTCAAGAATCTGAAATTATAATTAATGGTATTTACCAAAATACCGATAATCCTTTAGATTTTGTAACCGAAGAAGAAAAAGACATATTAAAGCCAGGAAGTCTTATAATTGATGTAAGTTGCGATGAAGGTATGGGATTTTATTTTGCAAAACCTACTACTTTTAAAAATCCAATGTTTAAAGTTGACAATATTGACTATTACGCAGTTGACCACACTCCAAGTTATTTATGGGAAAGTGCATCAAGGTCAATTTCAGCAGCATTAATTGTATATTTACCTACTGTTTTAGATGGACCAGAAGGCTGGATGAAAAATGATACAATAAAATATGCAATTAATACTGAAAAAGGCGTGATAAAAAAAGATTCTATTTTATCGTTTCAGAACCGATTGCCAGAATATCCACATAAATTTATTACTAATAAATAGTTAGGATAATTTATCTTATGTACCGCCTTATATAGGGCGGTACATTATAGCGATAGCAATGAAGTATAGTCCTATTATACAAGTATCTTAAATTTATTTGACAATACTGAAGCATAAACATCAGTTATACTATAAACAACAAAAATATATACAGTTATTTTAAAATCTAAATACTTATATTTCTATACTTTACCTTCATTCTGTAACTTTTCACTTCAACACTTCTTTCAATTCCTCAATATCAGGGAAATTTCTATAATGATATTTTGCTATTACTACACCGTTTTTTAAAACGAGTATTCCTGGATTTGAACGTAAAATTGTTTTTAGCATAGTTTTATCGCCTGTACAAAACTTAATATTATGAGGGTATTTACCTGCTTGCTTTCTTATACTGCTTCTAACTGATGCAGTAAATCCGTAAAAATCAACATCTTTTGTTAAACAATAATCAGCAATGTTTCTTAGCTCAGTAAAATTCTTTAACTTACTTTTTTCTAAATCAAAAGATACAAAAATTAATGAATAGCTTTTATTATTTAAAATTTCATTTGTAACATCGTCGCCCTCAATACTCGTAATTATAAAATCATGAATTGGAGGCTCGTAGCCCTTCGATATTAATTTGGTTACTGTAGAATCATAAGCCCATTCGGCATTTCCTTCGGGATAATTTTCAAGAGTAAACTCTTTTACCTTACCTGTTTTAATTTCTTTATACAAAAAAACACTTTCATACACATCTTTTGGTGCATCGTCAGGAGTAATTATTCCTTCTTTAATATTTGCACCTATTTTATAAGGTCTAAAATCAATTAAAGGAAGATTTGCATAATTATAATATTCAAAACCTAAGGCTAATAAAATAGTTAGTGTAAAAAGAGTGATAGAAGTTTTCAGCTTAAATGAATCATTCAACTTTGCTCTATAAATTAATGGTATTAAAATAAATACCAGAATTATTATATTTTTCCAAAAGGTTTCCCAATTTGTAAGAATTATTGCATCACCAAAACAACCACAATCGCTAACAGGATTATATACTGCAAGCCAAAGAGTTAACGGAATAAAAATTGAAATAAATACTAAAGAAAACCATAGTGCAAGTTTTGGTAAGAAGTTAAAAATAAGCATTATACCTATAACTAGCTCGGCTGCATTTAAAAGAAATGAAAGAATTAAACCAAAAGGTATAAGAAATTCTAGTCCTAAAGCATAAAAATAATCTTCGAACTTAATTTGTGTTCCTACAGGGTCAACTGCTTTAACAAATCCCGATAATGTAAAAACAAGACCTGTAAGTATTCTAAAAAATATTAAAATATATTTCATTGTAATGTATGTATATATGTATGTTTTTATAAAATTATGAAAGTTTCTCTATTTCACGTTTAATTAATGCAAAAACAGAATAATTAATCATATCAAAATAATTAGCATCAATTCCTTCCGAAATCAAAGTTTTACCTTTATTATCTTCTATCTGTTTTGTTCTTAACAGTTTCATAAGAATTAAATCTGTAAATGAGCTAACTCTCATTTCTCGCCAGGCTTCGCCATAATCATGATTTTTATTCAACATTAACTCCTTTGAAGTATTAAAATATTTATCATACAACTGTAAAACCTCCTCTATTGACATTTCGGAGTTAGAAAAATCATTAAGCTCTAATTGAATTAAAGCAATTATAGAGTAATTTACAATTCCTATAAATTCTGGAGTAATTCCTTCATCAACTTTTATTTCAGCTAAGGTTTCTAAACCTCTAATTCGTTGAGCTTTAATAAAAATTTGATCGGTAAGCGAAGTAGTTCGCAAAATTCGCCATGCAGTACCGTAATCAATGAGTTTTTTTTCAAAAATATCTCTACAAATCTTTATTACCTTATTATATTGTACCTCTGTTTTTGTCATTATTATATTTTTTTTCAAAATTATTAAAATTTATAATAAAACTAATAAATATAAGCATATTTTTTAACAGAAAAATTAATTGTAAATTGTAAAATTATTAATTGTATATTTTTATAATAGAAATAAAAAAAAGATTAATTTCGCAGGCTAAAATTTATATTAATGAATTATATACGAAAATTTAATTTTTGGAGGGTAAAGAATATACGGATAGACTATTTTATGATGTTTGCTGGAACTTTAATCGGTTTTCTTTCTGGTATTGCAGCAGTTGTCATAAAAAACATGGTTCATTTGTTAAGAAAACTGCTTAGTGACAATATTCCAGAATTTATAACAAATTATTTATATTTTATTTTCCCTTTAATTGGTTTTTTTCTAGTAATTCTCTTTATTAAATATGTTATAAGACAACGTGTTGGGCATGGAATACCTTCTGTTCTATATTCAATTTCAAAAAACCATGGGTTTATAAAACCAAATAACATGTTTTCGTCTATAATTACAAGTATGTTAACTGTAGGTTTTGGTGGTTCTGTTGGGTTAGAGGGTCCAACTGTAGCTACTGGTGGTGCAATTGGAGCAAACGTTGGTAAATTATTTAACCTTGACTATAATCAAAAAGTAATTTTACTAGGAAGTGCAAGTGCCGGAGCTATGGCTGCAATATTTAAAGCACCCATTGCAGGTGTCGTTTTTGCCCTAGAAGTAATTATGATAGATTTAACCACACGTTCAATAATTCCAATATTATTGGCATCAGTTTCTGGTTCACTAACTTCATTTCTTTTCTTTGGACAAAATGTTTTATATCCTTTTAAAGTTGAATCTTTGTTTGAAATATCGCAGGTTCCTTACTTTATAGTTTTAGGTATTTTCACAGGACTTATTGCTGTATATTTTACTAAAATGTATTCTTATATAGAAACTCTTTTTGCAAAATTATCAAAAAAGAGAGTCAGGCTTATTGTTGGTGGACTATCTTTAGGTGCTCTATTATTTCTTTTCCCATCACTTTATGGAGAAGGTTTTGAAACAATAAATTCTAGCTTAACAGGAGATTATTCTTATTTATTTAAAGGAAACATTTTCTTTGAATCTAGTGATAATACTATCATTTTATTAGTTATGTTTTTGGCAATTATTTTGCTCAAAGTAGTTGCAGCTTCAATAACTTTTGGAGCAGGTGGTGTTGGAGGTATTTTTGCACCAACTCTTTTTATGGGAGCAAATGCTGGTCTGTTCCTTGCTATAATGTTTAATAATTTAAACATTTCTGACATTTCAGCGAGTAATTCAGCATTAGTTGGCATGGCAGGCTTAATCGCTGGTGTATTACAAGCTCCTTTAACTGGAATTTTTCTAATTGGAGATATTACTCATGGCTACGAGCTTTTTATTCCGTTAATGATAACAGCAACAGTTTCTTATGCTACTGTTAAAGTTTTTGTGAGAAATAATGTATATACAATTCAGCTCGCAAAACGTGGACAATTAATGACACATCATGCTGATAGAAATGCTTTATCGTTGATGAATGTTGAAAAACTAATTGAGAAAAACTTTTTAACTATAGACCCTAAAGATACATTAGGTCAATTAGTAACAGTTGTTGCACAATCTCATAGAAATATTTTTCCAGTTATTAAAAAAGATGGTTCTTTAGTAGGAATTGTCACTTTAGATAGAGTTCGTAAAATTATGTTTAAACCTTTATTATACGACAATATCCTAGTTGGCGATTTAATGCATTTTCCCCAAACAACAATAACTCTAGGAGAAACGATGGAAGACATTGCAGGAAAGATTCAAAAATCAGGCTTATTTAACATTGCGGTTCTAGATAAAGATGGGAAATATATTGGTTTTATTTCTCGAGCCAATGTATTTTCAAGATACAGAAGTTTACTTAAAGAGTTTTCAGCTGACTAAAATAATAATTGCTAATTTATAAATTTAACTATCATCATTAATAATTAGCCACTTATCAATTTATGAAACTCTATTTATATAAAATACTTTTTATAAAGATTTATTTATTGTATTTTGCATAAATATTATAAAAAAATACATTTTACTAACTCACAAAATCTTAAATTCATGAAAAAATTTATTATTCCTGCAATATTGCTTATGTTTTTAGCTTTTTCTTGCGGACCTTCAGTTGATGGCGAATCAAAAAATTGGACAAATAACTTAAGTTCTCTAAAACAATTAAAAACAACTTATCCTGCGTTTGCAACAGTTATTGATGAAAAAATATTAGAAGCTACAAAAATTTACGAAGCAGCAAGTGGTATTTCTGATGAAGAAAAAAAAGCTGATGCAATGCGTAATGCAAACAACAATTTAACAACTGGCTGTGTTGGAAATTTAATGAATGTTGAAACTAAATTTTCTGAGCTAAAAAAGAAACAACAAGAACTAAAAGCTTTAATACCTGAATTAACTCAAAGCGATATAGCTTATGTTGAAATGGTTCTTGAAGATTTAGATCGATCAATAAAAAAAACAAAAAAAGTTTTAAAAGATAAAAAGAAAAGTTCTAGTATTTGTGCCGATTTTGAAGAAAAGTATTCTGATATGATTTCTTATGAAGAAGATATTGACAGAGCAATAAAGAATATGAATACAAAAATTAACGATAAAAAAGACACAACAAAAGTAAATTCAAATAATAAAACAAATGTTGATAATACAAATAATACTCCTAAAGATATAAAATGTGAGTATTGTGGATCTTACAATAAAGCCGCAAATACAAAATGTTCTTCATGTGGAGCAAACCTCAATAAAGAATAACAGCATTTGAAAGGTTCAAAGAAAAGTCTAATATAAAAAGTGTCTTATTAGCATTTTTACAGACAAAGTTTAAGAAACTGAAAAAGCTACTTATTTATGTTTAAGTAGCTTTTTTTAGTTTCTTATATTTTCAACTATCAATTTTAAGTTCGTGAAATAATCGAAATCTTTCTAGAACTTTATCGTATTCTGAAATTCTAACATCAACAGTAATTTCGCAACTAAGTTCAAGTTTTTGATTTACAATAGCTAGGCTTTCTTCTTTAATTATTCGCATAACATTATTCATTTGCGGATATTCAAATTTTATATTTATAGCTTTTTTCTGAATTTTAGTAATTACTTTTGAATTTGTAATTGCATCGTTTGCTGCTGTTTTATAGGCATTTATTAAGCCTGGAATTCCAAGTTTAGTTCCTCCAAAGTAGCGAATTACTACTATCAATATATCTGTTAAATCATGAGATTTTATTTGTCCTAAAATTGGTGGTCCCGATGAATTTGCAGGTTCTCCATCATCACTAGAACGAAAAATATTTTTTTCAGCACCTAGCCTGTAAGCAAATACATGATGCCGAGCATCGTGATGTTTTTTCCGTAATGCCTGCCTGAACTCATTTATTTGCTCTTCGGAAGTTACATGATAGGCAAATGCAAAAAATTTGCTCCCTTTTTCTTTAAAAAAGCCTTCCGATATATCCTTAATTGTATTGTATTCGTCTGATTTTAACAAATCTTGTCTTTTTTATTAATTATTAAACTAAAGCTAATTACTTTTAAAAAGGAATTCTAAATGTTATGAATTGGTAATCAATAACATTACTACCATCTAACAAATAAGAAATTCGTCCACCTATTTCAAACGGATTTTCTAACCTAAATACATAAAATTGCAAATACGACTCAAGTCCAACAGACTGATAATTAGTTGTATTACTTTCTCCTAGAAGTCTTAAATATGCATAATCGTAAAAAATACCAGCTCTTAATCGTGTAAAATAAACTAAAGGTCCAATATTAAATTCGGGATAAAAAACAGGAAAATCATAGTCAACATTAGCTTGTTTTAGTTCTTCAAACCCAACAAAATCATAACCTCTGGGGAAATTTTGTGGACTCGAAAACCAATAGTCAAATGCATCATAAGTTCGTTGATTTTCATAACCTGCTTTTATATTTAGTGAGTGATGTTTTAAAATCCCTGGGAAATATACTGATCCCAAAATAGAAAATTGGTAGCCTTCATTTACTTGTTTAAATGGTGTATTTTTGTAAGTTACATATAAAAACTGTCCAAATTTAGGATTAATATCACGTAAAGCCTGTTTTCTAAAATTATATATTGAAGCAGTGTATTGAAGAGATGAAAAATTTCCATTTCCAGATTCTGATAAATATCTAAATTCCTTATCTATTTTATGTGTATAAATATAACCAGTTGAAATATTTGCACCTCTGCGATATATTCCTCGGGAAAAATCCAGAGGCAGGCTTAAATTAAATTTACCTTTAAACTCTGTCCATTCATCGTTTTCTTCTAAAGAACTATAATATACATTTCGTTGGGCATAGCCACCAATAATATCAATAACTGGGTAAAAGCGAGAGAATCGAGTTATTACATTTGTCGAAAATCTTTCTTCATTAACATCATAATAAGCATTTGCAATTCCAAATACTGTATTTAATACATTGGCTGTATATAAGTTCGCACCAATTTTTGAGTCTAAATCAGAATCTATTCCCCAACTATGAAAATTTAAACTATGCCTTACTTTTGAGTATTTTTTAACTTCAAATATAGTATCTGGAACTAATTCAGAAGTCATAACTCCTTTTCCTTGTTCTTGTTTTACAAGGTTTTCGACTCTTTCAAATACATATTTTTTAATATTTGAAATTTCTTCCCAATTTTCAGGATTAAGTTCAATTTCAGCAATATCGTATCCTTCAGCATTATAATTTATAAAAATCATTTTATCATCCTTAATTTGAGGATTATAAGCTCCAAATTTTGCAGAAATGACTCTATATTTTTCTTTAGTATTGATATTTAGTGCATAAATATTTCCAATACCATCATAAGGAGAATTATAAATAATATAGTCCTTGTAAAATATTGGTTTTCCAATATTTTCATGCCCATGAGGAAGAAGTTCTTTTATTAGAGAGTTTTCATAATTAATTATGCTCAAGGCTGTTCCTACTTTATTAGTATTTGTATAAACAATGTTTTTACCATTGGCAGACCAAGTCGGAGTTCTTATAAAATCGTTATTTGCACTTTCAATTTTATTAAGCAATTTTCCTGTTTCAGCATCTAAAAAAACTAAAGATGTTTTCATAACATTATTATATTCCACAGCAACAATAATTTTTCCGTTTGGTGAAATTGCTGGTGCAAAATATTTAGCTTTTTTAGTTATCCTCTTTTCTTTTTTTGTTTCTACATCAAAAATTATAATGTCGGAATAATTTCGTAGTTTCCATCTTAAATCTGGAATTGTTCTTGCCCAAACAATTTTATTCCCAGAAACAGAAAACATTCCTGCATCGGTATTTTTAATCTTTTTTTCTGTACCGTCTTTATTAATTTTATAAAAAGCGGTAATATCGCCATCAAGCGAAGCTTTCTTACAAATTATTGAGCCATCGTTTAAAAAATGTGGTTCGGTATATTTAGTCCACGATTTCTTTTTAGTTTTGTTAATAATAGTAATTGGAGTTTCTTTTATACTTAAAGCATCCTTTGTCCAAACAGAATCAAGAGATTGTAAGGCTGCTTGAAATAACTTTTTCTCATTTAATCCAGTATTTTTTTTTAGACTGCGCGAAAAAGCAAAAGGCCAAAACGAATATTTTGTTGATTCCGAAATTACATCATTCCAGAGTTCAGCTCCAAATTGTTGTCTTGCATAAGATGTTAAAGACCAGCCTAAATTATAATATCCAGGATAAAATTCTTTATATGAAAATAGTTTTGTTTTATCGTAGGTAATTTTTTTATTACTCAATAATATTGTACGCAATCCCATTTCAAATTGAGGAATTCTGCCACGTCCGCCATTTCCCAAAGCAGTTTCCGTACAAACAGCATCGCCTTCAAAAAACCAACCAGGGTAGGAGTACTGCCCCATAAGTATTCCTGTTTGACCAAAAAGTGTACTTAGTATTTTTGTAAACCGCTTGTTACTATGTGTATATTGTACCGCATGCCTATATTCGTGTGCTGCAAGAGTATAAAACCAATAATCGGTATTCAAATCGGTTGCATATTGCGATGGCGTAATATACCAACCTGTACGCCAAGGTCTTAATCCTACATACCCATTTGTTACTGTGGATGTATTATAAATAATTAATGGTATTTTCTTAGGTGGCGATTTTAATGTTTTTGTTTCTAAAGTATAAACATAATTTATTAAGTTGGCTGCCTCCTGAGCATTTTCAGTCATTTCGACTGGAAAAATAATTTTTGCATTTTTAGTATTAATTTCTTTCCACTTTGTTTTTGAAGGCATTTGATTTTGTGCAAAACTTGTATTTATACACAAAATGGATAAGACTAAAATTATTAATTTTTTCAAAATTTTTTCAATTAGTTATAATTCAAAATATGTTTCATTATCGTTATTTTTTTTATCAGTTTTATCTTTATTATCTTTTTCCTTTTTATCTTTTTTAGGAGAAATATCTTTTTTTTCTTTTATATCTAGTTTTTCTTCTTTTTGGGGAAGTATTTCTTTTTTTTGTAGAGTTTCTTTTACTGTTGTATTTTCCTTTTTCTTCTGGTTTTTTATAGCTTTAGCAGAAATTTCGGCTTCAACTTTTTTCATTAGTTCTTTTTCAGGAAATTCATCAGCTTCCATTCTTTTTAATAATTCTTTTTCAGTAATTACTCCTGCATCAGATTTTTCTTCTTCGGTTTGCATAATATCTGCCAAAACATGTTTATTTTGTTGTGATGCTTTGTCTTGCCATTCATTCATTATAGCAATTTTTGCAATAACATCATCATTCTTTAGAAAATCGGCTGTAAACATTTGTAATGGAGATGAATATGTCCATACTCTAAACCAAATTCTTAGTATAATAAATGCTTGTTGAACAAAAAACATTATTATAATTCCAAACTTGGTGGTTGTACCTAATTCGGCATTAACTCTAAAATATGCGTAAACCAACAATGCTGGTATAATTACAAGCATTAAATAAAGGCTATATGTTCTAATAAAGTTTTTAAATACATACGAAAACCCGCCTTTTATGGCTTTAAATGTTTTTGAAGTATCGTAAAGTGCTGAATAGAATTTAGAATAGTCATTTGTCATTAATAAAATCAGCATTAATAAAATATGAATTACAAATCCTGTAAAGAAAATAGCTATTACTGTAGTTTCGGAATTTGGATTACTAGCAACTGCTCCAATTATAAGAAAAGTAGGAATATAAACTAATAGCAACGTAAATATATGAATAATAAGCATTACTATACTTATTTTGAAGAAACGAAAAAAGCTATAACCTGCTCCAGAAAAGAACGATGTCATGCTAAATTTATCTTGATTAAGTGTGCGTATAATTCCTCCAGCTAAAAATATGCTCACAATCCAATATACGAACATTGTCCATTTTACTTGACCTAATAAAAGGCTTATTCCTGCTTGGGAGTTATTATAAAAATCGGCTAAAATGCTATAATCAAAACTTTTAATTAATGATTTTGCTTCTATGCTTTCCCCAATTTGTGCATCCATTATTCCGTAAAAAGGAAGAATAATCA
Organism: Bacteroidales bacterium; assembly: GCA_029934705.1. Taxonomy (GTDB): domain Bacteria; phylum Bacteroidota; class Bacteroidia; order Bacteroidales; family JAADGE01; genus DZBS01. Next base: position 11,644 of record JAOZLS010000036.1, read on the forward strand.
TTACACCTAACATTAAATTAATAAAATATATTAAGAAAACAGGGCGGGGGAGTCTTACTGCTTCTCTAAATCCTAAAAAATATGCTTTTATTATATTCATTATCTTCGTAATTTTATATTAAGTAACTTTATAATAGCACTTATGCTTGTTTGCTACTCAATGTTTTTATTTATGAGTAATTTTAGGCAAAAAATGAAATTGTTTGTAAAAGGTTTTGAAGTCTAAACAAAAACTTGAATACATATTTAAGTATTCCTATTTTTTCTTGATCAAGTACCTTGCTGTTATTTAGTATATTAGTATCCATTAAATTTTTCTTATAAGGATCAATAACTACCGAAACAACTTTGCGACCACCATTAAAAGTTAGTTTATGAGTACGACTTTTACCATCCCACTCTTTAATAACTTTATCGCCATCATCAAATTCAATTAATATTTCAACAGGCATAATCATTTCGCCATTTCTACGCAATAAAACTGTTGATGTATAATTATTTTTAGAATGGTCCGCTGTTTTAAAATTCTTATTTTTACCACTATCAAAAGCTCCTGTAAAACCTACTAATTTATGGTTACTAATTGATTTAGCTTCATAGTCGCATGTTACAGTTTGATATAATACTTGATCAAAGAACCAATTCATGTCCTCAAATTTATCGCCAAGTTCTGTTTTTACAACTTCATTTACTATATCAATAAAATCTTGTGTTTTAGGATGTTTAAAAGAGAAGTCTCTATAATACTTCTTCATTATTTTATCCATATTTTCACGACCAATTAAATTATCTAAGGTCATTAAAAATGTAGCAGGTTTATTGTACGACATAACGCCATAGCCTCCATCTGTATATTCCCAAGATTTATGATAAGTTTCAGCAATTTTAGAAGCTCCTCCATATACATAACCTGCACGTTGAATTTCGCCATCGCCAATTCTAATTCCTAAAAAGTCTATTAATGAATTGTTAAAGCCATAAGTTTCATCCATTATGCGTGTTTCCATATATGAATTTATACCTTCATCTAACCAAGCTTCTTCAAACTCATTAGTTGCTATAATTCCCATAAAATACTGATGACCAAATTCATGTATAACAACCATTTCGGTCATTTTAACACCTTTTGGTATGTGCTTAAAAGTTCCAGCTGTAATAAATGTAGGATATTCCATTCCTCCTGCACCCATTCCCCCAACAGGAGGATCAACAACTGTTAAATTTTTATATGGATATTTTGCTATGTGTTTTTCAAAATAATCTAAAGCTGCATTTAGTGCAAACGTATGCCTATCGGCAAGTCCAAAATGTTCTGGTTGAAGTAATATTCTAACTTTTACCCCTTTCCAATCATACTCTTTTACTTGAAAAAACTCCGAAGCTGTCCAAGCAAAATCAATTACATCTTCAGCTCTATACTTGTATGTTTTTGTTCCGTCTTTATTATCTTTTTCGCTTTGCAAACCGCCTGTAGCACCCACAACATAACTATCAGGAAGTGTTATATTTACATCATACACTCCAAAGTCGGCATAAAATTCAGAGTTTGCATGGTACTGATGACAATTCCAAGCATATATCCCTTTTTCATTCTTTTCAAAAACTCCTAGCTTTGGAAACCACTGTCCTACAAGAAAAAAATTATTACTATAACCTGCACGAGCAAAAACTTTAGGTAATTTTACATTGAAATAAATATCCAATGTAACTTTTTTGCCTGGAGCAACTCTTCTAGGCAATCTCAAACTTATAACAGTTTGGTCGGCAGTATTTCCATCATCAGGCTGTATATATTTGTGTGAGCTGGTAATATCTTTGCCATTTGGTAAAATTATTTTCTTTATATCAATCCATCCCCAAGCCATTTCATCGTTAACATCAATACTATTACTCCGCAATTGTCCGCCAGATTCAGTAATAAAGGTAGAAGCCGTATTTTTAAATGCATTCATATAAGTATGAAATTGCAGCTCGCTTATAGTATCAGTTGAGTTATTTATCCAACTTACCTTCATTTTTGCAACAATTAACTTTTTATCGACATCTAAATTCGCATCAATATTATACTCTACAACTCTGTTACTCAATGGAGTATCAAAAATTATTTGAGAATTAGCCAAGTTTGAAATTAATATCAAACATATAGACAAAAGGTAAAATAAACTTATCTTTTTCATATTCTAGGGGTATTGTTTTAACTTGATTGTCAAATTTATATAAAATTTTTGTTTAAACATGAAAATTTATAAATGTTTTTTTACACAATTAACAAAAAATGTTACCTTTACTTGTTAATTATTTTAAAAAAATATAATTTTAACAAATTATTTATAAAAACTACGAAAATGTCGAGAGTTATTTCAATTAGTAATCATAAAGGAGGAGTTGGAAAAACAACCTCTGTTGTTAACCTTGGAGCTGCTTTTGCAAATCTTAAAAAGAAAGTTCTTTTAATTGATATGGATCCTCAAGCAAACATGACTGTTAGTTTGGGTATTGAAGAAAGCGAAAATAATATTTATAAAGCATTAAAAGGAGAACAAAATTTAACGCCAATTAAAATTTATAAAAATTTAGATATAATTGCTTCTACACTCGACTTATCAGGTGCTGAGACTGAGTTGAGTGCTGAAGCTGGTCGTGAATATATTTTTGGCGAATTACTTGAGCCAATCAGAAATAATTACGATTATATAATTATTGATTGCCCACCATCACTTGGGCTTTTAACTGTAAATGCCTTTACAGCTTCCGATGAAATTTTTATTCCTATACAACCACATTATCTTGCTATAAAAGGGCTTACTAAAATTTTAGAAGTTGTAAATAAAATAAAAAAGCGACTTAACAGGAATCTTGAAATTACAGGAGTGTTTGTTACAATGTTTGATAGAAGAAAAATTTTGCATAAAGATATTTATGAAACAATTATAACATATTTTCAAGACAGAGTTTTTAGAACTCAAATTCGAGAAAATATTGCATTAGCTGAAGCTCCTAGTGCTGGATTAGACATTTTTAGATACGATGCTAAAAGTAATGGTGCTGATGATTATACATATTTGGCAAAAGAAATTATTAGAACAGATAAAAAGAAAAATAAAAACGCTTAGACAGTACAATTATGTCAAAAAAAAACTTTAAAGGCGGACTCGACAGCTTGTTTTCAAGTGTAGGCTTAGAAAAAAATGAAAATAAAATTCAAGAAGAATTTGAAAATCTTGATGATGAAAAAAAACATTGGCTTATAATAAAAATTAGTAGGCTAAAAGAAGAACTTAAACTTTGGAGAACAGGTAAAATTGATGTTGAAACATTTAACAAAAGTCTCGAAGAAAGTGGCTTATCTTACAATGAAGATACAAATGAAATTGAATAATTATTTTTCTCTGAAAGATAAAATCATTCTTATTCTCTGTATTGTTGTATTCCCTATTTTTTGGTTTAGTATTCCCTCAAAACTATTTAATACACCTTTATCTTATCTAATTACCGATAAAAACGACCAAATACTTGGTGCACATATTGCCACCGACGAGCAATATCGTTTTGCTTTAACCGACAGTATTCCAGATAAATATATAAAAGCACTTATTACTTTTGAAGATAAAAGATTTTATTACCACCCAGGTATTGATATTCTTGCAATTTTAAGAGCTGCTAAATTAAATATTTCTAAAAGAAAAATAGTTAGCGGAGGAAGCACAATAACAATGCAGGTTATCCGACTTGCTGGTAATGGAAAAGAAAGAACAATTTTTCAAAAAACTATTGAAATAATTAAAGCTTTAAGGCTTGAACTTACATACTCAAAACATGAGATATTAAATTTATATGCAGCAAATGCTCCTTATGGCGGTAATAATGTTGGAATTGATGCTGCAATGTGGCGATATTTTGGAACAAAACCACAAAATATAACTTGGGCTCAAGCCGCCACTCTAGCGGTTTTACCTAATTCGCCATCCTTGATTCACCCAGGCAAAAACAGAACAATTCTTCTCACAAAAAGAAATAAACTACTAAAAAAATTACTCGACACAAAACAAATTGATATTACTACCTACGAACTAGCAATTGATGAACCAATCCCCGATAAACCGACCAATTTTCCTAGTATTGCATCGCATCTTTTAAGTAAAATAACTTTTAAAAATAAAAATGGAGGACTTTATAAAACTACTATAGATATAAATACTCAACGTAAAGTTTCCGAAATTGTAAATAAGTACCACAAAATATTAGCAGGCAACGGAATTAATAATGCCGCAGTTATTGTTATTGAAAACAAAACAGGTAATATAATTTCTTATATTGGTAATACTCAGACAGATAATAACTCGGAAAATGTTGATATGATAACTGCAAAAAGAAGCACTGGCAGCATATTAAAACCATTTTTATATGCCTCAATGCTTAACTCTGGCAATATTTTACCAAACTCACTTGTATATGACATTCCCACTTATATTGGAGGTTATTCGCCTAAGAATTACAGTAAAGGCTATGATGGTGCAGTAAAAGCACGTAATGCCCTTGCTCGCTCATTAAATATTCCTGCTGTAAGAATGTTAAAATCTTATGGTTTAGAAAATTTCTACGAAAAGCTCAAAAACATTGGCTACACCTCGCTTAATAATTCAGCTACACATTACGGATTATCACTAATTTTAGGAGGAAGTGAAGGTTCTCTTTGGGACATAGCTGGTATTTTTTCGTCGATGGCACGAACTTTAAATAATTATGAGTTATACGGAAATAAATATTTACCAGCAGATTATCACCAACTTAACTATAATTTTAAAAATATTGAGAAAGAAGAGAAAGAAATATGGAAAAACTTTGAAAATGAATCCTACTTTGATGCTTCTGCTATTTGGCTAACTTTTAATGCTTTACTAGAAGTTGACCGACCAGGTATTGAAAATAATTGGACTAATTTTTCTTCTTCTAACAAAATTGCATGGAAAACAGGTACCAGTTTTGGTTTTAAAGATGCTTGGGCTATTGGAGTTACTCCTGAATATACCGTCGGAGTATGGACAGGTAACGCAGACGGGGAGGGGAGACCAGGCTTAATTGGCTCTAGAGCTTCGGCTCCTATTTTATTCAATGTTTTTAAAATATTACCTAGCTCAAATCAGTGGTTTAAAATGCCAATTTTCGACATGATTGAGATTGAAACTTGCGAAGAAAGTGGTTTTTTAGTTTCACAGCATTGTGAAAATATAAAAAAAGTATGGGTTCCTAAAAATGCTGTACGGTTTGATGTTTGTCCTTTTCACCAAACAGTTTACCTCAATAAAAATGAAGAATATAGAGTAAATTTGAATTGTGAAGCAAGCGAAAATATTATAAAAAAATCGTGGTTTGTATTACCAGCTACGGTCGAAAAATATTTTAAATTGAAAAACCCAAAATATAAATTTCTTCCACCTTTACGCAGCGATTGCAGCGATAATACCAGAGAAGATGAAGATTTTGAACTTATTTATCCTTATAAAAACACAAAAATTTATATACCTATTGAATTAGATGGTAGCCTAGGAAAAACAGTTTTTCAAGCAACACATAGAAATAAAAATATAAAAGTTTTTTGGTACTTAAATAACACTTTTATCGCCGAAACAACTGATAAACACGAAATTGAACTAAGACCAATTAAAGGAAAATATACTTTAACTTTAATTGATGAAAATGGAAAAAGTATTAAAACTGAGTTCGAAATTTTGAATGAGAGGTAAGTTATTTCAACTTCCTATAATAAAATAAATCATTTCCTAAGCCAAGTTCTGGATGAAGAATTTTAATTATATCAAGCAAAATTATATCGGGGTGAATTACACCAGACTCCATATAATCATTGCCTCCTGCGGCACTTAATCTTTTATTTCTATTAAATATTTTCTTATTTTTAAAACTAGCAAATTTGGTTAGTCGCTTATCTACAATTGCAATATCCTTATAATTAATTGCTTGACCAGAATTTAACCAAAACTCGGAATTATTAGATTTAACAAAAACATTTGCTATATCGGTTGGATAATTTCGCAAATCACCAAAATTTTTCCACGAATAATTTCCGCCTGCATCACTAATTAATTGTGCAACATTTGAGTTTTTCCCTGGCATATACCAAACTCCTTTCCACGGCATATTCAGCAATACACTAGGTTGAGTAGTTGCTTTATTTGCTAAATTTTTATAATTATTATAATTGCTTGATATAGAATCAACTATATTTTCGGCAAAAGTTGACTTTTCAAAAAACTCAGCAAAAAACTTCAACCATTCTGTTTGTCCTAAAATACTTTGTTCTGAATATTCATTTATTACTACAACTGGTATTTTTAGTGCTTTCAGCTTGTTTAGGGCAGGAGTAGAGCTGCCATTTAAGTCGAAAATAGTAACTAAATCGGGTTTTAATCTAATTATTCGCTCATAATCTAAAGATTGATCATAGCCAACATCAAAAATAGTTTTATCTGTTACAGCTTGTAATATTTTCTTATTATAAACATTATTTACACCAGCAATTCCAACTATTTTACTTGTTTCCTCAAGTAAATCAATAAATGCAATATGTGTTGTCGATAAGCAAATTACACGTTCAACTGGTGTTCTTATTATTTGTTTATCTTTTAAAATTTTAGGTATTTCAATATCCTTATTTACAAGATAAAAAATACTGCTTTTATTAGCATCTTCACTTAAAACTCTAAGTTCTGTATAGTTTTCAAACTCCCTAATTTCAAATAACTTAGAATATATAAGCTCTTTTGAGTTTTCTGTTTTATTTTCTTCCTTTTTAGTTGAAGTATTATTACACGATAAAAGTGATATTCCCAGAAATAGAATTATTAAATATTTCATTTATATTAATGGTTCGTTATATTTATATTATATTTATTAATTCCCCCTTTTAAAGGGGGCTAGGGGCATAGCCGTCAAGCTAAGGACGAACTGTATGATGTTCAGCTAAATAGAT